>CAYMSG010000037.1:0-14443 GCA_964392955.1 uncultured Chitinophagaceae bacterium
ATTCAGTTGCAGGTGGCACCATTACGGTAAACAGCGATGCTGTGAGTTTTGCCACTGTTGCAACCGATCGTGTGACGGGCGTTCCCAACAACAACGGAATTTTTGAAGCGGTTGTGTATATGGATGAAGAGCCCATCAGTGGTTTTCAGATCGATGGAATAGATTATTTACAAACACGTTACCTCAATGCACATATCGATCACCGTATTAAAACAAATGGCGGCTCTTATTTTCAACACCTGTCACCATTACCCGGCGACCGTTTACCTGTCTATTATAAAAAAGGAGATGGGTTGATTCATTTGGATGACACGGCAACACACGACATAAAAATTGTAGTAAAAGATGCAAACAAGAACGCATCAACACTTCGCTTTCGTCTGAAGCGAACAGCAACTGTTGCAGTACCAGCCAGTATTCAAAAAGACAGCCGGTATATGTTGCCCAATCAACTCAATGTTTTTGAGCGAGACGATATACAGTTGGTGAGTTCTGAAAAAAGTTTTTATGATGCGTTTCGCCTGGTGTACAATTATAAAACAAGCGCCACTGCTTATTCGAATATTCACGTGGTACACACGCCGGTTATTCCTGTGCATGATTCTATGGTCTATCGTATTAAACCAACCAAAGCAATTCCTGCAAGCGGCACCAATCGTGTGATCATGATCAAAACGGCGAGAGGTAAAACATTGATCGAACGTGCCACGCCGGTAAAAGGTGGCTGGTACGAAGCAAAGTTTCGGGAGTTTGGTGAATTGTGGTTAGAAGTAGATGAAGTACCTCCTACACTGGCAGTTACAGGTGTTGTTGAGGGAGGTACGGTTACGTCCAACACATTGATTACCTGTACTGCTAATGATAACAAGAAAAAGATCCGCAGCTTCCGTGCAGAACTGGATGGTGAATGGCTGATGTTCACCGGTCTTGGACCGGTTTACCGATGCCGTGTCGATGACCATTCTCCGCCCGGCGAACATGAATTAAAAATCACTGTGGAAGATGAAGCAGGCAATACAACCGAACGGATCATTCGCTTTACAAGAAAATAAGAATGTAGATGTTCATCTCATTCTCATCGAACAAATCAACAACATCGGTGTTTCTACCGAAATGTTTGTATCAATATGGCAACAAAAAAGAAAGCAGTCGTAAAAAAAGCAGCAGCGAAAAAGCCTGTAAAAAAAGAGCCTTTTAAAAATTATGTTACCAAATTAAAAGTTGGGGATAAAGCGCCGGCTTTTAAAGGGATTGATCAGGATGGGAAGAAAATTTCTTCAACCGATTACAAAGGCAAAAAGATCATTCTGTATTTCTATCCGCAGGATCTTACTGCAAGTTGTACCGTGCAGGCATGCAACCTTCGGGACCATTTTTCTGAATTGAAACAACTCGGGTATGAAATTATTGGTGTAAGCGAAGATGGGGTAGAAAAGCACAAACGCTTCGAACAAAAAAACAACTTGCCATTTCGTCTAATTGCTGACGAAGACCATACCGTGATCAATGCCTACGATGTATGGGGTAAAAAACAGTTTATGGGTAAAATTTATGATGGGCTGGTGCGTACCACGTTTGTCATTAATGAAAAAGGAATCATTGCAGGAATCATTACACGTGTATTAACAAAAAGCCATACCGAACAAATTTTAAAAGTTATGCAGGAGGCAACCTTGTAACTCAATCTCCCGTTAGTTGGATAATGGGGCTTTCACTTTTAAATATTATTCAACATGAAATGGCTTGTAGTTTGCGCTATGCTGTCAGCAGTATCGTTTGTCTATTCCTGCAAAAAATCAGACGGGGCACCGTCGGGAGGAAATAACAATGGCGGAGGAGGAGGCGGTACTACTTTTACTCCTAATTGTTCGGGTGCCGCCATTCAGTTTTCTGCAAATGTGTCGCCAATTTTTCAATCGACTTGTGCCGTAAGCGGTTGTCATAATGCCGGTTCTGCAAATGGCCCCGGTCCGTTAACCAATTATGCAGAGATCAATGCAGCCAAAGTACAAATACGTGCTGCTGTATTAAGTGGTTCAATGCCAAAGAATGGTACATTAACCGCTGCGCAAAAAAATTCAATCATTTGCTGGATTGATGCTGGTGCTGCAAATAATTAATTTAAAAAAGAGCGTCAAACATGGCGCTCTTTTTTAAATAGAAAAATTTATTGCTTATTGCCCCTGCGCCAAACTGTACGCTTTCTTATCGCCCCACATATTCAGTAATTCAAATGAACAGATCTTGAAATTACCGCTCATACTTACGTACAAGCCAATTACATCCTGCTGATTGAGCGGGTAATCTTCAATACTTTCAAAACGTACATTGTATTGGTTTACAAGGTTGGTGTAAACCGAACCTGTTGGCCACACCTGTGTACCACGGTTGCTGATGTTTACTAACTTAAACTTCACACCTGCATGTCGCTGACATTTTTCTGCAATAGCGGTTGGTTGTTCATCACTTTCAATAAACAGGTCAACACCAACAATGGTTTCAGCATCGCCTTCATTTGACACCATCATGGAATTGTATTCCAGTTTCAATGGAGTAGGAGTGCCTGGTTTGTTGGGAACAATTTCTCTTCCGCCATTTTGTGGTTTCTTTCCAAAATTATTAATGATGGCCTCCGCAAATTGTGTAGTGTTGACAGCAGGAATTGATTTGTCGCCAAAATCGCCTGTATGAATTCCGTTTTCTAATGTATACAGCAATGCATTTTCAATTAACCCTGCATTTTCTGTTAACCCCACATGACGAAGCATCGCCAAACCGCTCAATAATAATGCAGTGGGGTTGGCAATATTTTTTCCGGCAATATCCGGTGCTGTACCATGTACTGCTTCGAAAATGGAAATATGATCACCGATGTTGGCACTGGGTGCAAAACCCAATCCACCCACCAAGCCTGCACAAAGATCACTTACAATATCGCCCTGCAGGTTGGTTAACACAACCACATCAAACAAATCAGGCCGTGTAACCAGTTTCATACAAAGGTCATCTACTATAATATCATCGGCTTTTAATTCGGGATATTCTTTTGCCACTTCATAAAAACACTCGAGGAACAAACCATCGGTAATTTTCATGATGTTGGCTTTGTGTCCGCAGGTAATGCGACGTGCATTTTTCTGTTTCGCCATTTCAAATGCGTAGCGAATCACCTGCATGCTGCCGGGGCGGGTAATAAAACGGCGGCTCAAGGCTACATCATGCGTGAGCATGTGTTCAATACCACCGTACGTATCTTCAATATTTTCCCGAACTACTGTAATGTCAATAGGAATACCAGCTTTACTGAATACGGTATCAACGCCATGCAGGGTTTGAAAATCACGTTTGTTGGCGTAGGTGTTCCAGGTTTTACGTGCTGTAACGTTGATGCTTTTTACACCTTTACCCTTGGGTGTTTCCATCGGCCCTTTGAAGAGTAAACCTAAGCTTTCAATGGTTTGCTTTGCTTCCGGGGTCATTCCATTATTAAATCCTTTGTCGAACACCCACTTCCCCATATCCACCATTTCATATTCCAGCGGAACCTTATTGGCATTAAAAATCGACAATACGGCTTCCATGATTTCCGGACCTATTCCATCGCCTTTAGCTACAGCAATTTTCATATTCTAATGTTTTTTACGTGGCGCAAAGGTAAGGCCCGGCTGCTGTTTCAAATGAGAGAAGATGGTTAAAAAACAGGAAATATCAAAGGAGCCATTCTACTTCCCCAAAATCAAAACATTCTTCTGTTTCAATGCCTGTTTGTAGCTGCCCCAGCCTGTTGACACCATTAATTTGTGTGATAAAACTCCTGTCCCCTTTTTTGAATTGCACCTGCTGGCCGTTTTTAAAGAGGTGTTGGTTGTATTCCCGGAAAAAAAGATCGAACCCGTTTTTTTCCAGTAGCTCGAGTGAATGTAAGAGATTACTATGGATTGATCGGGCCAGTTCGCTCACGATGGTTTCTTTCCCTGTAATCTGTTTGATGGAAACAGGATTTCGCAAGGGTCCAAACTTTGTTTGATTTACATTGATGCCAATACCAGCTATGGCCCATTGCCATTGTGCTCCCCGCAATACGTTTTCGATCAAAATGCCCCCTGTCTTTCTGTCACGCCAATACAAATCATTGGGCCATTTAATTTTTGTTTCGTCCCCGATCAGTTTCTCCAGTTCCTTACGCACGCAAACGGCCGTAACTGCCAGTAGTTGAAACAGCTGTGTGGTTTGCAGGAACTGTGGTTGCAGGATAATCGAAAAACTCAGGTTGGCACCCGGCTCGGTTTCCCAGCTTTTTCCCCGCTGCCCCTTACCCATGTATTGATGGTGGGCAAACACGGCCGTACCATGCTGTGCCACTCCTGCATGAACCAACCCCATGGCATAGTTGTTGGTACTGTCCACAACGTCCAGTTCAATCCAGGAGGCATCAGATTTTTTAAGAGGCATGGTTGCGTAAGATTGTATAATTTTGGACAAAATAAAAGTAAAAAGCTATAGTAGAACGTTGTAGCAAAAAACAGATTTATTCATTAAACCACCAAGCGATTGAGTACATTATCTCTCTTAAATAGCCGGAGTAAAGATTCAAAGGCCAGTTCCCGCATTAACAGAAACAGTAAATTATTCAAAACCATTCTGCGTGCCATCCAGGAAAAAAAGGGAGAACACATCGTAAGTCTTGATTTACGCAAGATTCCCGAGGCTGTTTCAGACTTTTTCATTATTTGTGAGGCAACCAGTACCACCCAGGTAAAGGCTATTGCAGACCATGTTGAACACCTGGTGAAAGAGGAATGTGGCGAAAATCCATACCGGCACGAAGGGAAGAATGCACTGCAATGGGTGTTGGTGGATTATGTGAATGTGGTGGTGCACATTTTTCAACCGGAAACACGTAAGTTTTATCGTTTGGAAGAAATGTGGAGCGATGCCAACAGCGCTGGTCATGAATCCTGAAACAGCAGCAGCAAACGAAAATTTTAACAAGTACCGCCTGAAACTTTTAGCCACAAAATTGTAATACTATCAGAAATCCCGCAGTTACGGGAAAAAAACAAAAAGATGAGTTTGAACCAAGGAAATAATCCAGAGAACAGCGGCGATAAAAAGGACCCCCGCAAACCGTTTAAATTTAATATTTACTGGCTCTATGCGTTAATAGCGGCCGTATTGATCGGCTTTAACCTGTTTCGTGGTATCGCTCCCGATGCCTTACCCACTTCACAAGTTGTGTTTGAAGACAGCATGTTGCTGAAAGGGTATGTAAAAAATTATCTCGTTGTAAAAAATAAAGGCGTTGTAAAAGTTACACTGAAACCCGAAGCGTTCAGCGATCCGGTGATCAGTAAAATGGTCACTGATTCAAAATTGAAAGTGGACAAAGACAAAGGGCCTCATTTTCAATTTTCAGTATCTGATGCAAAAACCTTTGATGAGCGAACAAACAAACTAATTAATGAACAACGTGCATTGACCGGTCGACCTGTTGCCCGGTACGATGATGAGGAGAACTGGCTAAGCCCGCTCATCAGTTTACTGCTTCCCATTCTGGTATTGATTGGATTGTGGGTATTGCTGATGCGGAAGATGAACAGCGGTGGTGGAGCCGGCGGACCCGGTGGTGGTGGCATTTTCAACATCGGCAAATCAAAAGCACAGTTGTTTGAAAAGGGAACAAGGGTAAACGTCACCTTCCAGGATGTGGCGGGATTGGATGAAGCGAAAGTGGAAGTAATGGAGATCGTTGACTTTTTAAAGAATCCCAAAAAATATACGGCACTCGGTGGTAAAATTCCAAAAGGTGCATTGCTGGTAGGTCCTCCGGGTACTGGTAAAACCTTGCTTGCAAAAGCAATGGCTGGTGAAGCACAGGTTCCATTCTTCAGCATCAGTGGTTCCGATTTCGTGGAAATGTTTGTGGGTGTGGGTGCAAGCCGTGTACGTGACTTGTTTAAGCAGGCAAGAGAAAAAGCGCCTTGTATCATCTTTATTGATGAGATCGATGCCATTGGTCGTGCACGTGGCCGCAATGCCATAGTAAGTAACGATGAGCGTGAGAATACTTTGAACCAATTGTTGGTGGAGATGGATGGATTTGGTGGCGACACTGGTATCATCATCCTGGCGGCTACTAACCGACCTGATGTATTGGATCCGGCGTTGTTACGTCCCGGTCGTTTTGATCGGCAAATCTCGATTGATCGTCCCGATGTAAAAGGTCGTGAACAGATCTTCCAGGTGCACTTGAAACCCATTAAAATTTCTGAATCACTCGATATTCATAAACTGGCAGAGCAGACCCCGGGTTTTGCCGGAGCTGATATTGCCAATGTATGTAATGAAGCCGCATTGATTGCTGCCCGGAAAGGAAAGCCTGCAGTGGACATGAGCGATTTCCAGGATGCCATTGATCGTGTAATTGGTGGCCTCGAGAAAAAGAACAAACTCATCAGCCCCGAAGAAAAGGAGATCATTGCTTATCACGAAGCCGGCCATGCAATTTGTGGCTGGTACCTTGAGCATGCGTACCCGTTATTGAAAGTAACGATTGTTCCAAGAGGAACAGCAGCGCTGGGTTATGCACAGTACACACCGAAAGAACAGTATCTCTACAATATCGAGCAACTGAACGATCAGATATGTATGACGCTTGGTGGCCGTGCAAGTGAAGATATCTTCTTCGGTAAAATTTCAACCGGTGCAAGTAACGATCTGCAGCAGATCACACGTATTGCTTATTCAATGATCACAGTGTATGGTATGAATGAAAAACTGGGTAACATCAGCTACTACGATCCCAACCAGGACCAAACGTTTACCAAGCCATACAGTGAGAAAACAGCAGAGATGATCGACAACGAAGTACGTTTGCTCATTGATTCAGCTTACATGCGCACCAAGGCATTGCTTACTGAAAAGAAAGCAGATGTTGAAAAACTGGCTAAGGCATTACTGGAAAAAGAAGTATTGTTCCAGAGCGATGTGGAAGCATTGATCGGTAAACGTCCGTTTGAACATAAGAAATTGTTAGATGAAGATAATGTTCCCGTGATGCATGCAGCAAACGTTGATAAAGAAGGACGTGATCTGAATCCAACTGTATAGTTATGAGCGTTTCTCCAGCAAAAGAAAATATTCTGAAGAAAATACGACAGGCACTGAGTCATCCGGTGCCTGTTCCGTTTCCCCATAGTGAAGGAAACAACAGTGTGTTTCAGCCACCGGTGGATGATATGGCCGTGCAGTTTGCGCAACAATTCACCAGCCTGCAAGGCAAGTTTGTATTTTGTGCAGATGAGCAGGACTTGGCTGAGCAATTGCTGCAGTTAGCAGCTGCACGTAAATGGGATAAAGTGGTTTGTCGTGAAAAGCCTTTGCAAAAACTGTTACAACAGAAATTTCCTGTTACGTTTCATAAAGAGCTTGCTGATTGTGATGTAAGTGTAACCGGTTGTGAACTGTTGGTGAGCCGTACCGGAACCATTGTGCTGAGTGCAGCAAGCGAAAGCGGCCGTACTACAAGTGTTTATGCGCCGGTGCATGTATGTATTGCATACAGCAATCAATTGGTATATGATCTCAAAGATGCGTTGCAGGTGCTCAAAGAGAAATACAACGGAAACATTCCGTCATTTATCAGTTTTGCTACGGGGCCCAGCCGTACGGCCGATATTGAAAAAACACTGGTGGTGGGAGTGCATGGTCCCAAAGAAGTATTTGTGTTTTTGATCGAAGGATAGTTGTTGAGGTTGCGGCATGAAGGTTATGGGTTAAAGGTGTGCTGTATTCTTGTTTCTTGGGTTTTCATTTCTTGTAGCTTGGTTAATGTTTTTGAAATTTTCTTCTTGTGCCTTACACCTTGAATCTTGCGCCTTCTCTAATGTTTTCTCTTGGAATTTGTGTTTTCATTTCTTGTGCCTTGTGCCTTGCACTTTGTATCTTTAAGGCATGAACGACGCCATACAATTATTGTTTGTTTACGGAAGCTTGCGCAGCGGTTTTCATGGCCCTGCTTTTCAATACATCACACCTTATTTTAAACATCTTGCCGATGGGAAAGTAAAAGGCAGGTTGTACGATTTGGGCGAATACCCTGCTGCATTGCCTGCTACTGATGATGCATTTATTACAGGTGAATTATATGAAGCAAATTCGCCGGAAGAATTTAACTGGGCTATCAGCCAGTTAGATGATTATGAAGGTGTACACCCTGAAGAAGGAGAAATGCAATTATACGAACGTGCAGTTACAACTGTTTATACAGACAAAGGGGAATTTTCTGCATGGATCTATTGGTATAAATGCGATGTAACGGATAAGCCCGTAGTGGAAAGTGGTGATGTGTTAGAGTACATACGAAATAAGACAACCTCGTAAATAAGTATTAAATTTGGTCATGAGCAAAAACAGAACATACAGACTCGTATTGCGTAAAGAAGCAGAAGGCACTTATACTGTCATTGTTCCTTCTTTGCCGGGATGTATTACCTGGGGCGAAAGTGTTGAGCAAGCAATTGAAATGGCGAAGGAAGCAATTGGCGCTTATGTAGAGGTGTTGAAAGAGGAAGGCGAACCAATTCCTGATGATTCTGAAACATTCGAATACTCATTACAATTATCTGCGTAATAATCCGGACTTACTGTTATGAATACAAGTCCTAAACATTTAATAAAACTACTTGAAGAAAAAGGATTTGAGTTGAAGCGGATATCAGGCAGCCACCATATCTATTTTCATCCCAGTTTAAAAAAAATTGTTGTAGTACCTGTTCATGGAAATAAAGATATACCGCTTGGCACTTTTCGAAGTATTCTAAAACAGGCTGGTATTTCAAAAGAAGAAATTTAAACTGCAATGCAAATCCCTCCCGGCAAAAAAATATATTTTCTATCCGATTTTCATTTGGGGGCACCCAACTATGAACAAAGTCTTGTTCGGGAAAAAAAGATCGTTCAGTTTCTGGATGAGATCAAACACAATGCAGCAGTGATTTTTATTGTAGGCGATATGTTTGATTTCTGGTATGAATATCGCACAGTAGTGCCAAAAGGTTATGTGCGTTTGCTGGGTAAGCTGGCGGAATTAACAGATGCCGGTACGCCCATCCATTTCTTTGTGGGAAATCATGATATGTGGATGAAAGATTATTTGCAGAAAGAACTGGGCATTCCCGTGTATTACGAACCAAAGGAGTTTGAATTCAATCAGAAAAAGTTTTTGATAGGTCATGGTGATGGATTGGGCCCGGGTGATCATGGGTATAAATTTTTAAAAAAAGTATTTCGTAACCCGGTTTGCCAGTGGATGTTTGGAATATTGCCACCTTACGTTGGAGTTGGATTGGCCAACTATTTAAGCCGCAGAAGCCGTGCACAAACAGGCGCAACCGAAGAAAAATTCTTAGGCGAAGAAAATGAATGGCTCATCGTTTACTGCAAAGAAGTGCTGCAGCAAAAAAAGTTTGATTTTTTTGTGTTCGGGCATAGACACCTGCCCATCGATTTTCGTCTGACTGATGAAAGCCGTTATATCAATCTTGGCGACTGGATACGTTATTTCAGTTATGCAGCGTTTGATGGAGAGCAGCTTACATTGGAGTACTATAAAAAATGAAAGTGATTTTTTTCATATTGTGTTTCGTTGTTACGATGCAAAGCCTTGCACAGGAGGCTGTGTTTACTCCTGTTAAAAATATCGAAGGCGAGTATATCGACTTTACAGTGGATAACCTTGGGAATTATTACTTGCTTTCGAAAAACAATCAGTTAAAGAAAGTGAATGCCAATGGAGATTCAATGGGTGTGTTCAATGATGTGCGCCGCTATGGAAAACTGTACTCCATTGATGTTACTAATCCGTTGAAGGTATTACTCTACTATAAAAATTTTGCAACCGTTATTGTGCTGGATCGCTTTTTAAACATGATCAACACCATTGATCTGCGGAAACAAAACATCTTCCAGGTTAAAGCCATTGCACAGAGCTACGATAACAATATATGGGTTTATGATGAGCAAAGCAGCAAGCTGAAAAAAATTGCCGACGATGGCCGTATTCTCAGTGAAACAGTTGAGTTTCGTATGTTTCTTGATGATGTACCATCGCCCACACAAATTTTTGACCAGGATGGTTTTGTATATCTCTATGATCCGGAGAAAGGAATTTATGTTTTTGATATTTACGGATCATTTAAAAATAAGATTTCTTATACAGGGCTGACCGACCTTGGCATATTCGGTAAAACAATAGTTGGGATTGAAAAGCAGTATTTAATTGCTTATACAACAGGAACACTAACGGAGCGGAAGCTGCAACTGCCGGCCATGTTTGCCAATCGGCAAAAAGTATTGATACGGCCCGGTCATCTTTATGTGCTGCAAAACGGAACAGTACAACACTTTACTTTTTAATACGCATGATGATACAAGGTATTATTTTTGTATATGCCTGATTTTTTACAAACACAAATACTGGACAATCCTCTCATCAGTTATTTATGGATAGCTGTTATTATTCTGTCCATGTTTTTGTTAAAGGGTGTCATTTCCCGGTTTTTATGCGGTGTACTGTACCGGTTTTTTCCAAAGGCAAAAAAGTATGTAAGCCGTGATCAATTCATTTCGTTGGTATTGATTCCCATGGAATGGTTCATTGTAATGGCTGTTGTTATTTTTTCCCTGCACAAACTCAGGTTTCCCGCAGTGCTGGATATCGAATTGTACAAGATCACTGCCAAGGAAATATTTGAAGCAGTGGGGAAAGCCGTGTTGGTAATTTTCTTCATACGGCTGCTGCGCAGGTTTATTGATTTTTTAGCTTTGATACTTGAAGTAAAAACCAGGCAAACAGCTGATCAATCCGATGATCAGTTGGCTGTTTTTTTTAAGGATTTTTTCAAAGTGGTGGTGCTGATCATTGGTGTTTTGATGTTCACCAAGTTTGTATTCAACTTCAATATTTCCAACCTTATTACCGGGTTAAGTATTGTTACAGCTGCCATTGCATTGGCCACAAGGGAAAGCCTGGAGAATCTGATTGCTTCCTTCATTATCTTTTTCGATAAACCTTTTACCCTGGGCGATCTTGTAAAAGTGGAAGCTATTACCGGAACAGTTGAAAAAATAGGATTGCGTAGTACCCGGATCCGCACCGATCAGAAAACACTGGTAACAGTACCCAATAAAAAAATGGTGGATACCATACTTGACAACCTGAGCTTGCGAACACAACGGAAAGCGGAAATTCGATTAGAGATGCATGTGCAAACAAAACCACAGCAAATTGATGAACTGATTGCTAAAGCTGAAATGCTGTTGCAGCAGCAGGAAGAGATCGAAAACCACTCGGTTGTGTTGAATGAGATTGGTGCAAAATCAATTATTCTGCAGATCGATTATTTTACACAGCCCATTGAATTTGCCCGTTTCCAGGATATCAAGCAAACCATTAATCTGCATCTGTTGCGTTTCCTGGAGGGGCTTGGTATTGAACTTACGGGCAATCAATCCTGACATATACAGCAAACAGAATGATCAACCTGCAACCTCTTTTGGAAAATGAATTCATCCGCCTGCAGCCATTGCAGCAAAGTGATTTTGGACGCTTATATGCAATAGCTTCCGATCCTTTGATCTGGGAACAACATCCCAACAAAGACCGTTACAAACGGGATGTATTTCAAACCTACTTTGAAGGGGCAATGGAATCAAAAGGAGCTTTGCTTCTTATTGATAAACTCACCGGTGAAGTTGCAGGCAGCTCCCGTTTTTATGATTACAATGAAGCAGACAATTCGTTACTGATTGGCTACACATTCATTGCTCGTAAATTTTGGGGGAAAGGTTATAACCCGGCAATGAAAGCACTGATGATCAATCATGCATTTCATTACGTCAGTAACATTCTCTTTCATATTGGTGCAAATAATATCCGCTCACAAATTGCTATCGGAAGAACAGGTGCACAAAAGCAACGGGAAATTGCAGTTGCGTATCATGGCGAGCCGGAGAAATTAAATTTTGAATACCTGCTTACGAAAGAAATGTGGGAACATCGCTCATAAAAAATGCAATCAGGTTACTGATTGCATTTTTTTAAAAGGGAGGCAAATGAAATTTATTTTGCTTTTGCTAAAACCTCTGCTAATTCTTTATCATAAATGCCATATTTCCCAAACTCTTCCACACGGCCAATTTCTTTTCCGGCTTTTAATACCATAATAGTTGGGGCCTTGGTAACACCCAGCGCCTGCGTAAGTGAGCCAAGTGTTGTTTTCTTACGGTCGATGCCAATAATGGTTAAACGCTTCATATCAAACCCAACCTGATCCAGCATTTTCAACAACTGAGGAAATACGATCTGCGAATCTTCGCACCAGGTGCCAACAAATGCTATCAGTTGAATGGTATCTTTTACAGCCGTAAGATTGGTTACACAATCAGCATTGGGTTTGTACCAGCTGATATCGTTTTTCATCCAGGCAAAGTCAGCATCGTTCAGTAACAGCTCACGGCTTAAAATGCCTTTTACTGTTTTCAATCCATTTTCAGGGTCTTTTGATACTTCGTATTGTACTTGTGAAAAACTGTTGAATGATACGAACAGGAATACGACAACTAATAATTTCATATGTTTTGTTTTCGATGCACGAATCCGTTTTAAAGATCGGCTTTGAGCGCCAGCAGAAACTGCTTGATCTGCTGCAGACTCTTCACCAATTCAAAACGTTCGTCTGAATTTGTTTTATGTTGTTTCAGATAATCTTTCGCTGCTTCAATGCTGTATTTTTTACTGCGCAGCAGGTAATAGATAAGATGGATCTTTTTTATTTCGGTTGCATTGTAAAAGCGGTCGCCTTTTTTATTCTTGCGTGGTTTCAGAAAACTGAATTCGGTTTCCCAATAGCGGATGGAAGATGGATTGAGTTGAAAAAAATCGCACACTTCACCAATGCTGTAATACAATTTCTTCTTCAGTATTTCGTCCGATGGTAATTCAATAAACTCGGCTTCATCGCCCAGCTCTTTTAAGCTCTTTCGCCCACGTTTCTGCTTGGGCTTGGGAGGTTTGTTCAATGGCTTGCGTCCACGCCGGGGTGCCGACTTTGGCGGTTCATCAAACTCAAATGCTATTTGTGCAGCTGTTGCCAGTTGTAAAATGTTTCAGCAAAAATAAGGAAACGATAAGAAGCCGATAGTCTTTAGTTGTTAGTCGATAGTTAATGCTTTAACACTACCCACTACCGGCTTGTATTAATCAAAACTCTGATTACCCGTTGCTGCAATTTTCAGCATGCGGTCGAACTGTTCAGGTGTAAGATCATTATAGAAAAAATAGATCGGATCAAGATCCCGTCCGTTTTTATGAACTTCGTAATGCAAATGCGGTCCGGTACTTTTCCCTGTGCTTCCTACCCAACCAATTACTTCACCACGACGAATACGTTGACCATTCCTCACTTTAATACGTACCATGTGGCCATACAACGTTTCATAACCAAACCCATGATTGATGACAACATGATTGCCATAGCCATTGCCCAGGTTGCCTGCCACTTTTACCACACCATCAGCAGTTGCGTAAATGGGGGTGCCTTGTGGTGCTGCAAAATCGAGTCCTGCATGAAACTTGGTGGTTTTATACACGGGGTCAATCCGATATCCGAAACCCGACGCCAGTCGTGTGAGCTCTTTATTACTTACCGGTTGTATGGCAGGAGTGGCCGCCAGTAATGCCTCCTTATTCTTTACCATTCCCTCAATGGCTGTAAATGAAATATTCTGTGCATAGATCCTGTTCCGAAGTGTATTGATCTGTTGCAGGATCGATGTATTCAACTCATCTTCACTCAGCCTTGCAATTAACCTGTCTTCGGCTTGTTTTTCCATCATTTTGGCACGGGCACTATCCGGTAATGGACTGGCTTCAAAAATGGAACGGTACACCTGGTTATCACGTTTTTCAATTTCACGGAGTTCCTGGTTCATCCGTTTAATTTCTTCGCTCAAGATCGCATAGCTCTCTTTGATCCGGTTGTTTTCATTAATGAGTTTTTTCTCATTCGCCGAAGGGAAATAACGATAGGAGATCTGCATAAACAGAAAGCCCGCCACTGTAACAGCCGCCAAAAAACTAAACACCCGCAGCAGTTTTACCCGCAGGGGCGTCACCAGTTTTTCGTACCGGAGCGTATTGGTATTGTAGAAATACTTTACTTTCTTCATATAAGCAATCAGGTGGTCATAGGATTGGCTTACCTTTGCTACCCATAAAAAAGGGGTGTTACAAATATAGGGCTATCACTCCTCAAAAATCAATCCAAACACAGGTTCATTATGTTGACTGCAGCCGAAATACGACAGAAATATTTAGACTTTTTTGCGTCCAAACAGCATCAAATCGTTCCATCGGCACCCATTGTGGTGAAGAACGATCCTA
>CAYMSG010000038.1:0-14208 GCA_964392955.1 uncultured Chitinophagaceae bacterium
AGGAGTCCGGTCTTTTTTTAATACCGGTTGCAGGTTTGAGCGGATAATACGGAATTGCTCAGCCAGAATTGTGCGACTGTTCTTCACTACTACCAACGTTTCCGGCTTATCGTTATGTCCTAACTCTCCGATAACAGGCATTTTTGTAAACTTCGTAATATCTGCTTTTGTGGTAACCCGGTCGTTCATCAGATCACGAATCAATATAATCACAACGGGTATCAGTAATCCAAAAAAAATCGCCAGCATGTAAGCATTACGACGCTTAGGAAAAATTGGCACGCCACCGCCTTCTGCTTCAGAAAAGATTTTAGAGTTGGATAAGGTAGAGGCTAATTGAATACCTGTTTCTTCTCTTTTTTGAAGTAAAAATGTATAAAGTTCATTCTTTATCAGTTGTTGTCGTTTAATTTCCCTGATCTGGCTTTCTTTTTCGGGAAGCGCAAACATCTCGTTACGCATGGAATTATTTCTCTTCTGCAGCTCTGTTTTAGAAAGTACATATGCCTGCCTGATATTCTTCAGATTTTCGATGATTGATGTACGGGCTTTTTCAATATTTTGTTCTATTTCTTTAATTACCGGACTGGTTGCACGATTTTCTCTTAACTCGTTTTCACGTCTTAAAATGAGTTGATTATATTCTGTAATTAATATGGCTAATGTGGGGTCGTTTATACCCAGAGGAGAAGGTGTAAGTTCAAATGCTTTACTTTTATCTTTTACATAGTTGTCCAGCATATCTAACAACTTAATCTGCATTTCCTGAGTTACCAACTCCGCCTCCGTTTCGCTCAGATTTGTCAGATACATCTGCGACTGGTTTTCAAGATCAAGATATTGATTCCGTTTTTTGAAATCCTGCAGGTTGGTTTCAACAATGCCTAAATCAGCTTCGAGACTGGCTAAACGGTCCGAAATAAAGCGAAGTGAGTTTTCTGAAATCCTGCTTTTATCCTGTACATTGTACAAACCATATTCTTTCATTACCTGATTTAGTATATCAAGTCCTTTATCAACATTCAATGTATTTAATGAGAGAATCAAAACACTTGAACTTCGGCTTTTCGGTGTAATATTCAAGCCTGCGGCAATAGAGCCGGCAACAGATTTGGAAGGACTCCACGTGTATGTAAACTTTCTGCCACCTGCATCTTCTAATCCAATGTTTGGCACAATCCGGAAAGTAGCTCCCCCGGCTTCTACATTGCTGTAAATTAACCTGGGTTTGGTTTCCTTATTGATCACAAAACTGTTCTGATCACGTATTTCAATGTTAAACGAATAGCTCCTGTTACTATCACTTATATTTACCGGCTCTACCCGAAAAGGTGTTTGTTTGTAAATTTCACTACTCCTAACTTTTCCATGTTCAACATAGGTGTTGTTCAATTCCAGACTATCTACTACACGTTTCAAAAATTCTTTTGAACGCATCAGATCAATTTCATCCTCGGTATTAATCTTATCGGTCGGGTTAAAAATACTGCTGAATTTATCGTTTCCTTTGATATTCGTTGCATTTTCAACCTTAACAATCATACTACTGTTAACCGTATATACCGGAGTGGCCCAACGCAGGTAGGCCCATGATATAATCAGGGCTATGCCAAGGGAAAAGAAAAACAAGGGCAGGTTAGAGATGTACTTAAAGAGAACTTCTTTGAAAGTCATCAACCTGCTTTCGGATTCTGCCTGCGGCAGATGTTCAAATTCGTTGGGCATTCTTACTTTAAATTATCGGAGAAGATTGGTGAGAATAATAATAAAATTCAAAAAGGTAACACCTATGCTTATAAATTGAAACCTCCGTTGAAACGACTGATCGGTTGAAACCAGTTGCCGATCGGTGGGTGCTACATAAACCATGTCATTTTGCTTGAGGTAATAGTTGGGAGAGTTGAAAAAATCCCCCTTTGTAAGATCTACAGTATGCATGGTTCGAGTACCATTTTGTTCCCTGATGATCAGTATGTTTTTCAGATTCCCGCCGGGCGCAACGCCTCCTGCCATACCAAGTGCCTCCAGAAAAGTTACCCGTTCGGAAGGAAAAATGATAGATCCTGGTGAACCAACCATTCCATGAAACGTAACCCTGAAGTTTTGATATCGAACATTCACTATCGGGTCTTCTTTCAGGTATTCACCGGCACGTTTAATGATTTCTTTTTCTAACGCAGATTTTGTCATACCATCCGCCTGAATAACTCCCAGCAATGGCAATTTAATTTCTCCTGTAATGATGTCAACAAGATAATTGTTGGATGCCCCTCCTGCACCACCGCTGGCTACCAAACCAGCACCCGAACCCGCCGCTTCTGTACCTGCACCAACTACACCTTGTGAATAGTTCTGATTAAATAACTGATTCGCTGATGAACTCTTCGACGCAATGTTAATCTGGAGCAGATCCCCTTTTTGAATAACCGGCTCTACAATATTGTACTGGCCAAGTTTAGCAGTATCTAAACCTTCATTAAAATAAACGTTTTCTTTGCGGAGTTTTTCGGGTGAGACGCATGCAGTTAAGAATAACAACATTAAAATGGCAAACGAGCCAAAAAGTCGTATCATAAAAGAAGTTTGATTGGTTGTTTGGTTCATGTGCATGAACGTTACATTTTTTTATTTATTACTGCAATTCCAACAGAGCCTTGCGACGATAATACATACAGTGTCTCTTTAATTAACGGCATGCTTTTTCTATTGGCTCCAGATTATTTTTTTCAAACTGTGCCGTCAGCTCATACCCCAACGATTCCAGCAATACATAAGCACGATTGTTCAGTACTCTGATCACGACACCTTCTGCATCCATCATTAATCCGGTTTTTATTCTTACCCGTTCTCCAGATGTAACAGATAGAGGCTTAGCCTCAACGTGTTCATATTCATTCATAAATCTGCGAATCATTTCAATTTCCTGTTCTTTGATCACACCTGGCTTCCCGTTCCAATACAAGAAATTAACGACCCCATCAGTTAATCGAACCCTTGTTTTTTCTTCTTCGCTGATGTATACAAACACATAACTTTTAAACAAAGGCTCTTCAATTACTTTATATCGGTCGGTCCATTTACGCCGCACTTTATTGAGCGGGCAATAATATACTAATCCTTTTTTTTCGAATTGAGCACAAACCTTCTTCTCCCACCGGGGTTTTGTGTAAGCAGCGTACCAATTTTTTTGTTCTACCATTTCTATTTACTGCGTAATTTACAACAAAGCTTCGCCACCTCAGTCACATACATCGAAAAAGACTGAGCTCACTAAAAAAACTTCAATAATAAAAAGGGCAAACAAGCCTGTTAGGCTTCTTTACCCTTCCATTTAACTTATGATAACTGCCTTAGCAGCACAATGTTTGTTGTTATTCCGTTTCACGTTACAGTACACAGGTGCAATGCACCGGTTCCAATGTTGCAAATTTATGTCTTATAGACACTTACTCATCTTTTCACCCATCCCGGAGCAACGATGTTTCCCATTTAATTATCTGGCCGCAAGATAACGGTTGAGTCTCAATCATAAAAAAATAATATTGTACATCAAGTGCATATGTAGACAGCTTACATTTTTCCTACATTTAGAGAAACGATCTGCTGTGAATCAACGCTTTTATTCCCTCGACGTATTCCGGGGTGCCACCGTAGCCCTCATGATCCTCGTCAACAATCCCGGCTCCTGGGCGCATATCTATGCCCCTCTGAAACATGCACCCTGGCATGGCTGCACACCTACCGACCTGGTGTTCCCGTTTTTCCTGTTTGCGGTAGGCAATGCCATGTCGTTTGTAATGCCCAAACTGCAACAGGGAGGCGATGCCGTGTTCTGGAAAAAAGTGATCAAACGAACCGTCCTCATTTTTGTGATTGGACTGCTGCTGCACCAGAGTCCCTTTGTGAAATGGAGCAACGATACACTGGTGCTCAAAAACTTCGATTCACTCCGCATCATGGGTGTGTTGCAACGCATTGCCCTCTGTTACTTTTTTGCTTCGGTGATTGTGTATTATTTCAAACAGCGGGGAGCGTTTGTCATAAGTGCTGTTTTGTTATTGCTGTACTGGCTGCTCTCCCTTTTGCTCGGCACACCCGGTGATCCCTACAGCCTGGAAGGTTGGTTTGGAACCAACATCGACAAAGCCATTTTTGGCGAAGCACATCTCTACAAAGGAGAAGGCGTTCCCTTTGATCCCGAAGGATTGATGAGCACCTTCGCCGCCATTGTGCAGGTGATCTTTGGCTATCTGGTGGGTGATTATATTCAGAAGAAAGGAAAGACGTTCGACATGGTAAGCGGACTCTTTGTAACAGCCACCATACTTACCGTAACCGGACTGGCATGGGGCATGGCCTTTCCCATCAACAAAAAAATATGGACCAGTTCGTACACACTTTATACAACCGGGCTCGCCATTTACACCATTGCCACCATGATCTATTTCATCGAGTTCAAACAGGCAAAAGGATTGCTACTGAAATTCTTTGATGTGTTTGGCAAAAACCCCTTGTTCATTTTTGTATTGAGTGGGGCATTGCCCAGGCTGCTGGGTCTCCTCCGCATCCCCAATGGAGTAACAGAAGAAGGCGTTCAGAAATACCTCAGTCCCTTTGGCTGGTTCTACGAAAAAGTCTGCAAACTCGTACCCGGCATACCCGAAAACGGCTCACTCGTATATGCCATTTGCATGATCATCATGTACTGGGCTATTTGTTATTGGTTAGATAAAAAGAAGATCTATATTAAGGTGTAAACATCCTGAGCGTAGTCGAAGGATCGGCAATAGAATAGAAAATTTCATCGCATGAACTTTCTTATTGAAACGCAGCTTCCGCCACCACCACACTCTCCGGTTTCCCCACATCAACAAGTGTATCACCACTATGATCATACCCAAGAATGGTATGATCGGCAGCAAGATCTAAGTAGGTTTCCGTAAGCGAAAATTTTCCGCTTTGCCGGATAAGCGAAAAAACATGCGGCTCAAACACCACCACACAGCTATATGCTTTTTCAATCAGTTTCTTTTTTTCATCTTCATTATATGTAAGCACCGGACCTTTCTCTTCGCCCGTTGTTACATTGCGCCAGCCACATAATTTACCGGCAGCATCAAACAAAAAATTACGGGCTGTCTTTCGATTAGTAACAGCAAAAGAAATCAATGGTTTGTGTTGTTGATGATACGCAAGCAGATCATCAAGATTTAAATTGGTGAGAATATCCACATTGATCGTAACAAATGGCGCATCGCCTTCCAGCAGATGTCTTGCTTTCATCAACCCACCACCTGTTTCCAATACTTCATCCCGTTCATCACTGATAACAACGTTACTTCCCCAACCCTTGTTTTTTTCAACTGCTTCAATGATCTGATCAGCGAAATGATGCACATTCACCACCACATCGGTAATACCATATTGCTGCAGGTACTCAATATTCCGTTGTAATAAACTTTTGCCATTCACCAATGCCAATGCTTTGGGATGATGATCGGTCCAAGGCTTAAATCGTGTACCCAAACGTGCTGATAAAATCATTGCCTTCATATGAGTATTTAATTTCTTCGTGTTTTATTCTTCATCATTTCTATGGTCGTGTCTGAGAGGTACGAAGCAGTCTCCTGCTTTACAGGAAGAACAAATTTATTTAACAGATTGCTTCGCCAAACAACAAGGCTCGCAATGACGTTTTCTAAAAAAACATACTTCTCTATGCGTTTAACTCTTTATCTCTTTTCTCTGCGCCGATGTAAGAAACAACGCACAACCTGCAAACCCGTAACCTGTAACTTGCAACCTTCCATTCATCACTCACCACTATTGAATTACTCCCCTTTAGGGGATGGGGTTTAATACGCTTCATTCACCCAGTTCTTCGCATCCTGCACCACATGCTTCAATTCGATCTTCACTCCATATTTGTTTTTTAAGTGACGGGCCAGCGCATCAGCTGCATATACACTGCGGTGTTGCCCACCTGTACATCCAAAGCTGATCTGCAGGTTGGCAAAGTTGCGTTGCATGTAATCTTCCACCGCAATATCAACAATATTATACACGCTGTTTAAAAACTGCGGCATTTTTGTTTGCTGTTCCAGGAAATCTTTCACGCCTTTGTCCCGTCCGGTTTGTGTTTTGAATTCCTGGATACGTCCGGGATTTAAGATGCCTCGGCAATCGAAGACAAATCCCCCACCATTATCAGTCTCGTCAGCAGGAATACCGGTTGTTTTATACGAGAAGCTGTTAATACGAACCACCAACGGCGTTTCAGGTGTTGCTTTGGGCGGTTCAAAGCGATGGATCACATCATCTTGCACCATCAACCCCAGCAGCCGTTCAAATTCAGGCAATACAATTCCCACATTGCGGTTGCTTAAAAACCATTTGATATTGCGTAATGCCAAAGGGATGCTGGTTAAGAAATGCGCCTTCCGTTCAAACAAACCACGGAAACCATACGCACCCAATACCTGCAACAAACGGATCAATACATAACCGTTGTACTGACTTACAAATCTTGTTCGGTCAATTTCTTTCTGTAAAACACGTTCGATACAATCCATATAATACTGCAGCAAACTGTCTTTCCATTCATCCGACAACTCAGCTTTTGCCTGCCATAGTAAAGAAGCAACATCATACTGCACCGCACCTTTCATTCCGCCTTGATAGTCGATGAAGTGTACTTTGCCTTCTTTCACTTGTATATTCCGGCTTTGAAAATCTCGGAACATAAAATATTTATGATCCACACGGGTGAGATAAATACTCAGGTCTTCAAAATCTTCAATCAGCTTTTCTTTATCGTACGGAATCTTTAATGTATCCAGAAAATAATACCGGAAGTACAACAGGTCCGAAACAATAGCTTGTCTTCCAAACTCCCGGGAAGTGATACACCAGTCGTAATTAAAATCAACATGCCCTTTGATCTGCATATGCGCCAGTTGTTCCAGGCTTTGCTGAAACAAACGATAGGTATGATCGGTATGCCCGTGTTGTTCCAGTTCATTCAACAACGATACATCACCAAAATCTTCCTGCAGGTAAATCAGTTCATCATCTGCCACAGCATAGATCGTTGGCACCGGGCATTGGGCCTGTTTGAAATGCTTACTGAATTTTAAAAAGGTTTGTGTTTCTTTAATATTCTTACTCCAGGTGGCAATACAGGTTGGTTCGCCGGTTACCCGGAAATAAACCCGGTCGCTTCCGCTTTGCGGTACTTTTTCAATCGATGCGGGTTGCTTACCAAAACAACGTTGATACAGCAAAGCGATCTGTTCATGTATTTCTTGCATAACAATCAAAGGAACGAAAAATAGCTATTTTAGCAATAAGTAAATCGGTATGCGCAAATTTTTGCAAGCTGTTCTCACCAAACCTGTTGCTGCAATGGCCAAACGCTGGTCCAGCAAACCCAACCTGCAACGTGTTCACCAGGCATTAAGCAAACTATACACACATACCTTACAACATCCGGGAAAGAAAGGATTGCTGTTGCCAATGAATGCCACCACCGACCGTTTTATCATCTTCAGCGATCAGCACAAGGGAGCGAAAGATGGCAGCGATGATTTTCGATTTGCCGAACCAAACTATCTCGCCGCTCTTGATCATTATTTCAACGAAGGTTATCATTTTATTTCATTGGGCGATAGTGAAGAACTGTGGGAAAACACTGTATGGCCGGTGAAAGCAAAAAACAAAAGTTCAACAGAAGCCGAAAAAAAATTCCTTGTTGCAAAACGATTTACAAAAGTATTCGGCAACCATGATATTTTTTGGAACAACGATCCGTTTGCCGGCTTACAACTGTTCAGCATGTATGGCGAAACAGTAAAAACATATGAAGCGGTTGTATTACAAACAAGCATCAAGAATACAACACTCGATTTTTTTCTTACACATGGTCACCAGGGCGATGGACAGAGTGATGGCAATCCATTCAGTGCATGGTTTGTTTCCCATATCTGGGGACCGTTGCAGAGTTACCTCAACCTCAATCCCAACACTCCGGCTGCCAGTAAAGAATTAAAAACAGTACACAACCGTTTTATGTATGAATGGAGCAAGCAGGAAAAAAATCCGGTACTCATTACCGGTCATACACATCAGCCCGTATTTGCATCACTTACACATCTGGAACGTTTGTACAAACAACTCATCGAAGCAAAGCAAACAAACAATGAAACGGCCGTTCAGCAACTCAACAAAGAGATCCGTTTCCGCCAGGAAGAATATGATTATGTAAACAGCAACTATACCAATATGAAACCCTTTTATTTTAATACCGGTTGCTGTTGTTACAGTGATGGCGATATTACCGGTATTGAAATAGCCTATGGTATGATCCGTCTCATCAAATGGAAAAAGAAAGATACTGTCTCCATTCGTGAAGTGCTGGAAGAAATGAAACTGAACGATCTGCTCATTTGATCGTTTGCCATTAACTTTGCAGCCCATGAAACAATTGATCTACCTGTTTGCAGCAGCCATGTTTTTATTGACTGTACCAACATCCGCACAAAACACAAGACTGAGAGACAATAACAGTATCGGCTGGTACACCGGTACAGGTACATTTGCATTTAATAAAAAATGGAGTGGCCATTTGGAGTATCAATGGCGGAGAGATAACTACATTACCAACTGGCAACAAAGTTTGTTGCGAACCGGCATCAACTATCACGCAAACAGCAGTACTGTATTGCGTATCGGTTATGCATGGGCCGAAACCTATGACTATGGCGGTTATCCGCTCAATGTATTTGGAAAAACATTTACCGAACATCGTATGTATCAAGTGGCAACACTTGCACAACGAACAGGCTCCTTAGATCTAACACACAGAATCATGCTGGAGCAACGTTGGTTACCACGTTACAACAGTGCCGCATCTGCGAAACCAGATGATTGGTTATTCATGAACCGTGCCCGTTACATGTTGCGAGTACAACAATCGTTAAAAGGAAAAACACTGGAAGATAAAGAACCTTATATTGCTGCCTACGATGAAATTCTCGTTGGCTTTGGCAAGAACGTCAATGAAAACATCTTCGATCAGAACCGTTTGGGTTTATTAGTCGGTTATCGTTTTTCACCCAAATTCAGATTAGAAGCAGGTTACATCAGCCAGATTCTTCAGCTGGCAAGAGAAATAAACAGCCGCAATGTATTTCAGCACAACAATGGATTTATCATCAATACATTTTTCAATGTGAATTTATAAACACAGTTCATCACAATAAAGAAGTCACGCCGGCCGGCGTGACTTCTTTATTACACTGCAACTTGCTTATTTTTTCCAGTTATTATTTCCGGTATTGATATCGGGTAACCGTTTTTCAGGATCAGCCACCACTTCTTTAATAGCTGCTTTTGTTTGTACAGGGAAACTCCAGGTATCACCACGCTGCCAAACTTCAACAGGAAGTTTGATCAGTTGCTCATCACCATTTACATCCACCACTTTTACGGTAAGCGGCATCGGCATTTTTTCCAACAATTGCAAGGTAATCATCGCCCCGTTTTTAATTGGATCAACCTCTTTTACTGCCACATCAAATTTCCACGTATTCAAAGCCCAGCTGCGCCAGAACCAGTTCAGATCTTCACCAGCTACATTTTCAATCGTATGAAAAAAGTCCCACGGCGTTGGATGCTTAAATGCCCAGCGACATACATATTCTTTCAATGCCCTGTCGAAACGCTCTGCACCCAATACTTCGTTCCGCAATACATACAACATCACACCCGGTTTATAGTAAGCTGCTATGCCAAGATTTTCCTGCTGCAACACATCTGCACCATTCAGCATACCATCCATGCGATCATTGAACATAGCATTGGCAATACTGCCAACACTGGGCACTTCTTTGTATTCACCTTTATTAAATGCTTCGCTTGAAAGAATATTGATGAATGTATTGAACCCTTCATCCATCCATGCAAACTTCCGCTCATTGCTTCCAACAATCATCGGGAACCAGGTATGTCCAAACTCATGATCGGTTACACCAAACAAACCGGATTCCATGGCCGACGCACTGCAGAAAACAATGCCGGGATATTCCATACCACCCACAACACCTGCTACATTTGTTGCTACCGGGTAAGGGAACTCATATAGATAGTTGCTATAAAATTCAATGCTTGCTTTTGTATATTCTGTTGAACGGCGCCAATCATTTCCATCTTTCCTGGATGCACTCTCTTTCGGATATACACTCACTGCCATGGATTTTTTTCCGCTGGGCAGGTTGATACGTGCAGCATCCATGATAAACGCAGTACTGGCAGCCCATGCCACATCTCTTGTATTTTCGCATTTGAATTTCCAGGTAGTGAAAGGATTTCCGGGACGTGAAGAAGCTTTGTTCACTTCATCAGCCGAACGGATCATTACGGTTTTATCGCTGTTCATGGCTTCACCCCAACGCTTGATTTGCTCAGCCGTAAAACATTCTTCCGGATTTAACAACGCACCACTACCCACAACGATCATGTTCGACGGTGCTGTAATGCTGTAATCAATTGTTCCATACTCTAAATAAAACTCACCGGCACCGAGATACGGATTCACATTCCATCCGTTAATATCATCATACACACAGGCACGGGGAAACCATTGTGCCACTTCATAGATCCAGCCATCTTTTTGTTTGAGGCGACCCATACGATCGGTTCCATATTCAGGAATCGTAAACTTATATTCAATTACAACTTTTGCTGATGCACCCGCATTCTTTAATACTTCAGGTAACCATATCTGCATACGTGTATCGGTTACATGGTATTTTGCATCAACCAGTTTTCCGTTCTGTTCAATTTTTACGGATTGGATCATATGCCCATCGGTAAACTCACCGTTGGCCCAACGTCCGCCCAACGTAGTGGTGGTAGCAGAGCCACGTGAATCTTTACGATAAATATTCTGATCGAGTTGTAACCAAAGAAAACGTAGTTCATCCGGACTATTGTTGACATATTGTAACGCAACGGTACCGCCTACTGAATGTTTATCCGGATCGATAGTTGCCTGTATGGTATAATTCGCCTGGTTCTGCCAATACTTTGGCCCGGGCTGACCACTGGCACTCCTGTACTCATTCCCAAAGTTTGGATAGAAGAACGGATGAAATGCTTCACGATGATCGTACTTACTCTGTGCAAGCAATACAGTGGCAAAACAAACACTGATTGCCAGGAAAAATATTCTCTTCATAGTTGTGATTAATAATAGCGTTAAAGAAACGAAGCTTTACCAATATGGGAAAGAATATTTTGTTAAAAGGCGGTCTGGCAATACTTCATGATTTCAAGTCGTCCTGACCGAAGGTTTTATGACCTTCTAAAAAATATTTTTCTTTTTCTGTAATAATTCATCCAGACCTGCATCCAATAGCTGTAAACCACAAAAACATAAATATGAAAAAGCTTATCAGTTTCCTTATCATCAGCCTTATCATCTTTCATTCCAACGCCCAAACAAACGCCTTTAAAGTTGAAGTAACCGGCAAGGGTAAACCCGTTATTCTGATACCAGGTTACAGCTGCAGCGGTGAAGTGTGGGACGAAACCGTTGCTCACCTGAAAGACCGTTACGAATGTCATGTGATCACCATTGCCGGTTATGCAGGCGTACCAAAGCTGGATACTCCCATTTTAAAAACCGTTCGTAACGAACTCATCAACTACGTAAAAACAAAAAAGCTGAATAAGCCAATATTGATCGGTCATAGCCTTGGTGCTTTTATGAGTTTGTGGGTGAGCAGTGTAGAGCCCGATCTGTTTGGAAAGATCATTTGCGTTGATGGATTACCCTTTGTCTCAGCAATGCAGGATACAACAGCCAATGCTGAAGTGCTGAAGAAGAATCCTCAGTTCGATCCTGTAACTGTTGCAAAGAATTTTGAAATGCTCCCCACCGAAAACTATGTAAAGAATATGACGGGTGCAATGTTATACCAGGTAAATGATACAGCCCGTGCAATACAAATTGCTACCTGGAGTTCGCAGTGCGATCGCAGAACACTGGGTTATACCATTGTAGAAATATCAACGACCGATCTGCGTGAAGACATTGCAAAGATCAAACAACCGGTATTGGTGCTTGGCAGTGTTTATGGTACAGAAGCTAACAGTCATGTGATATTGAATCATCAATACAGGAAAGTGCCCAACAAAACCATTGAGGTAGCCAACAGCAAACATTTTATTATGTATGATGTGCCCGAATGGTTTTATGCGAAAGTGGATGCGTTCTTACAATAAGTTTTACAAAACCAAATTCAACATTATCTTACTGCCGTAATGAAACAGGAAGAACATTTTACAGCTTTATACAACCAATATGCTCCAGGTATTCGCAAACTTTGTCTTGGTTATACCGGCGATGCCATGCTGGCCGAAGATCTGTTGCAGGAAAGCTTTGTAAAAGTGTGGAAGAATATGGATAAGTTTCGTGGCGATGCTGCCTGGAGCACCTGGATATATCGCATTGCAGCCAATACCTGTTTAACACATCTGCGCAAAAAAAATGAGCAGCTGGTTGATGCCGATGAAGAACGGTTGGCCATGATACCCGATGATGAACGCAACAAAGAACAGGAAGTACAATTGCTGTACAAATGCATCAGCAAGTTGGCAGAAACTGACAGACTGATCATTACACTGGTACTCGAAGACAAACCTTATGAAGACATTGCCGACATCACCGGCATTACCGAAAACAACCTACGAGTAAAAATTCACCGTATTAAAAAACAGCTCAGCGAAATTTACAACAGTTATGAAAGACTTTGATGCAATAAAAGATTTGTGGCAACAGTCGAAACCGGCTGAACAAAAAGCAGTTGATCTTTCTGCAATTACCCGTCAATCGAAAGATACCAAGGCTAAGCTGATGCGCCCCTTACTCATTGGCAGCATCACCTTGTTTCTTACACCGTTCTTTGTTATTTGGGTGGTGTACTTCAGCAAGGTACAATTGAACTGGATCAGTACACACATCAGCGTAGCAATTATAGCACTGGTAGTTTGGCTGCAATCGATCCTTACATTCTTTACCTGGAACAAACTCCGATTGATTGACGATACAGCAGCACCCGCACAACATTTGCAGCAATGGGAAACCTATTATGCGTTTCGCAAAAAACAAATTCAATGGAACAAGCCGCTTTATTTTCTGTTCCTCAACTTAGGGATGGGTTTATATTTCATGGAAGTGGTGCATGGTCGCCCGATTGGTTATGTTCTTACGCTGGTTGCCTTTTATGTAGGCTGGATGCTGTACGCTTATTTTATTCTCGGTAAACGCATCCTGGAAAAAGAAGAAAAGCGATTAAAAGGAATTATGGATGAGTTGAAAGGAATTGAAGAGCAGTTGAAGCAGGAATGAAACAGGTATGCTATATTATTAGTTCGCTGATCATTTTCATCAAGTAATTTTAATTAGGACATACCTAACGATCTTTCGGATATAAAACAAAAACTCCCGTTGCATTTCTGCAACAGGAGTTGAGCTTGATTATAAATTATCAATTATTCATTACCACTTTATCCATTCAACTATTCTCCTTCCACTTCTCTCGTCTTCTGCCAAAGCTTGATACTCGGCCCATCCATCTTCACGATCTTGGGTGTAAACTTTCCAACAACATCAACCAACGATTGCTGGCTCTGCATCACCAATTCAATATCCTTGTAAGCAAATGGAGCTTCATCTAATCCGCCTCCCATTAATTTCACGCCATGCTTTTTCAATTCATCTTTCAATGCATTGTGCGTAATACTTTGCATAGCTTTTGAACGACTCATTAAACGTCCTGCTCCATGTGATGCTGAATTAACAGATGCAGATTCACCTTTGCCTTTTACAATAAAACCGGTGGCGGTCATACTTCCGGGAATAATACCCAGCACATCTTTCCCTGCAGGCGTTGCACCTTTCCGGTGAACGATCACCTCTCTTCCTTCCCACTTTTCTTTCCATGCAAAGTTGTGATGATTCTCTACCATCTTCATCGGTCTTCGTCCAAGTTGTTTGGCGATCTTGTTATGAATAACATGGTGACAGGCACTTGCATAATCACCGGCTAAATTCATCGCTAACCAATATTCCATTCCTTCTTCTTCATTCAAATCTAACCAGGCAAGATTTTTTGCATCTTGCGGCAACCTTCGTTTACTGATGGC
>CAYMSG010000039.1:0-14054 GCA_964392955.1 uncultured Chitinophagaceae bacterium
GGTTGCTCAGCTGTTCCCTTGTAGTAGCCATTGGTTCCAAAGTTGCCAACAACGTAATCCATATCGCCATCGTTATCCAGATCGGCAGCCGTAATACTGTTCCACCAACCAGTTGCAGCATCGGTTGCTACAGGTTGCCGGATAAATTTTCCTTTTTCATTTTTAAATACATGGATGCCCATCCATTTGCCGGTTACAACTATATCCGCATCACCATCATTGTCGATGTCGCTGAAGATGGCATCGCTTACAAGACCGATTGCTGCCAATGCCGGTATCACTTCATTTGTAACAGCAGTAAACCTGATCACTCCATTTTTTGAATCATTCCGCAGTAATGTACTTGTCTCTGCTTTGGGATATTCGCCAGGAATAGTTGAACCACATACCAACAGATCAATATCGCCATCATAATCATAATCGGCTGCTTTTACAGCGGCTTTGTTATTGTACAGGGCAGGAATGGCGGTGCTGTCGAAACTGAAATTTCCTTTGCCATCATTCCTGTAAAAACGATCAGCATACCCTTTATCTCCTTTCGGTAGTTGAGCGCCGCCGGTTGCAATGTACAGATCAACATCGCCATCATTATCTGCATCAAACAAACACAGCGCTGCATCGTCTGTAAGTTGCGTGTGATTCGAAAGAAAATTCTTTGAAGTAAATGTTTGATTACGTTGTTGCAAATAAAGCATGGCCGGTTGCGGAGCTGTGCCTCCTGTAATAATATCGATCAAGCCATCGCCATTCACATCGCCACTTGCAAGTGCAGGACCATACTGCGAAAATTTATGCGGCAATTGTCGTTGCTGGTTGAAATCAACATAGTCTTCTTCCTTTGGTTGAATGTTAAGACCTACAGCCCGGCTTCGGTTGGTAAATAAATTGCCGCTGGCAATTGTGGCTTGCCGTTCCGTATTTGCAGTGGCTGCAATGGACTGACTGATGAGCATTGTTTGATTGGCCAATACATCATACAAAACTTCTTTTTTACCATCAGGCCAATACACAACAATGGAATCTACTTTATCAATACTATCCAAGCCAAAGTGCATGATGTTTTCAACACTGCTCATGTAACCACGGTAAGGTGTGTGTTCACCGATCTGCTGACCACCTTTGTAATACAGGTGAGCAATGGTGCCAATGCCATTGATGTTCATGGTGTCGCCACGAAAACGGATGCGCAGGAAATTCTTTTTTACTTTCGATTCATTGAGCGTGTTTTCCAGCAAAGTAGCTTCCATGTTTGTATTGTTGATTACAACATCCAGATCGCCATCGCCATCAAAATCAGCATACGCAATACCTGCCGAGAATGTAGGAATGTTCCAGCCCCAGTCATTTGTTTTGTTGGTAAACGTAAGGTTGCGGTTGTTCTGAAAAATATAATTACTGATTTGAACGGGTGGTAATTTTTGCAACAGGTCATTCAAGCCGGATTGTTGATTTTGTTCACGGTAAGCAATAAAGTCGAGATCGGTAATATCTTTTGGTAACCCATTTGTTGTCATCAGATCCTTATAGCCGTCGTTATCAGCATCAATCAGTAATGCAGCCCAGCTCCAATCGGTATAAGGGATGCCGCTGAAATAAGCCAGCTCACTAAATACCGGTTCGCCGATGGAATCGTTTTCCAGCACACGTGGTCCTTGGTTTACCTGTAACGTATTGCGTACGGTTTGGTAGGGAATATTGAGTTTTGCTGCAAATGCATAACCTTCATAGTTGACCGGATTCAACATCATTTTTTGGCGGTAATTGTCCTCCGGCATCATGTCCATTTCCACAATATCAACAAGGCCATCGTTATTGATGTCGCCGGCATCATTGCCCATTGCATTTAAACTTCCATGTTTAAAGTACTCGTTGTTTCGGTTGCTGAAGGTTCCGTTTTTATTGTTGATGTATAAAATATTTCCACTGAGATAATCATTGCTGATGTAAATGTCTTTCCAGCCATCACGGTTGATATCAACGATGTTAATGCCGAGCCCGTTTCCCTCCCAGCTAATGCCTGCTTCTTTTGTTACATCAGTAAACACGGGATGTTGCAAGCTGTCGCTCCAATCGTTGCGGTATAATTTATCATTGGTAAAACCGGTGCCGTCGTTTTTTATTTTCCGGAATGTACTCGGAAATTCATTGTTCAGATCATTTACAACCAGATATACATCAAGGTCGCCATCGTTATCATAATCAAAGAATGTAGCCATATGTGTACTTACGGTATCAACCAATCCATACGCTGCGGCACTTTCACGGAAGCGTGGGGTATTAATGGCCTGGTCAACGCCGGTATTGATGTACAGCAAATCTTTTTTTAGTTCTTTACTTTGCCAGGCTGCTGCACACACATAAATATCCAGCAGTCCGTCGTTATTAATATCAACAATGGTTGCACCACGGCTCCATTTTCCTGCACCGTTTACGCCTGCAATTTCTGTTACGTCTTCAAACTTCAGGTTGCCACGGTTAATGAATAAGCGGTTGGGGGTAACAGAAGCAGTAAAATAAATATCCGGCAATCCGTCGTTATTGAAATCGCCAATGCCAACACCACCACCATTGTAGAGGTATTGATAGTTGATCATGTTCAGTTGATCATTTTCTTTGATCCGGTTGTTGAACGTAAGTCCGCTGACTGTACTTTTTACTTCACGGAAAAGAGTTTTTTCTTTTTTATTGCAGGATACAACGATCAAAAAGAAAGAAAGAATGGGAAGCAGTTGTTTCATCTCATTTGTTTGGTAGCCGAAAATAAGATAAAAAAATGCTTATCCATGCTCTTGTAGAGAATCCGGAGAGGCCTCTCAGCTGCTGCGTCGGGAACGTTGTTTTGTTTTTTGTGAACTGTAAAACAACAGCAGGCCTGAAAACATGAGGAAAGCGGCTGCCAGCAATAGTTCATTGCCATACTTGAAATGGCCATATGAAATGGCTGCAATGCCTTGCCCCATTAATAATACTTCGTTTAGTATCATGGCCGAAATAAACACCCAAAGCCCAACCGAGGCTGTTTTGTTTTGCAGGGTTACCAGTTGATGCTGTATCAAATAGCCAAGAATAAACAGGCTCACAAAGCCCAGCAATACAAGGTGGAGAAAGCCAATTATGATGGGGCGAATCCCGAATGCAAATTTGTTTAATTCGGGAATGGCCGAAAATGCCTGTAAAATAATTTTCAATGCGAAGGCCGCTGCAGCAAATAACCAGATCCATTTTACAAATGAATGCAGGTTTGCAGTAAGCTGTTTTTTTAATTGCAGAAACAGTTGTACAAAAAGCGATAGAGCGACAAGTTGCACAATAGCAGCGGCGGTTCCAACTGTAAACATCCATTGCGGCAACCGCATCCACATCATGGATAAAAACCAGGCGGGGATGATGGAAGCGATGAGTCCTGTAAAAAAATAGTTACTGCTTCGTATCAACGATGCGTTCATCCATTGTTTTACATGGTTGAAAAAGAGTGCAAAGATGGTAAACAGAAACCATCCATTGTATTGAAAATGCAGGTAAAAATATACCGATCCGAAATACCAGTTTTGCTGCACTTGTTTCGTGGCCATTAAATATGCCAGTGTAAAGGTGCCGGCTGCAGAAACCACATTGCAAAGCAATGCAGCATAGAGCCATTTTTTCTCGATGCTCAGATTACTTGATGTTCGGATCATTTTCCAGGCAACAACAACAAACCAAAATGAAACAAGAATCGATAAAGTTGAAAAGGCAATAGAAATGGGAGCGTAGCCCATAAATGGAAAGCTCAGTAACATACCGTAGCTGCTTACCTGTTGCGATTGCAGTATAGGGTTGAACTGTTGTTGCTGTTGTATAGTTGGCTTTAGTACCGAAATAATGCAAACAAATAAAGCCAGTGTTACCCAGCCTGCAAATGCAAAATGAGAATGGGCATGCAGCAGATGCTTATGATCTACCAATGGAAGTGGATAAAGAATTTTATAACGGAGCAATACGCCCACAAGGGCAAGGAGTACAAAATTAAACAAGGCCCAGCCCGACCATTTTTGCGTGAAACTCATGCGGAAAAAAGTTTGTCAAAAGAAATAAGAATAGGTAAAAGGTTTTATGATTCAAGTCACATCAGCAAAACACCTTACCTCTTTCAATTTTCAGTTTGCCTTTTCTCTGCAGTTCACGAATGGAACGGATCACTGTTTCTACACGTAAACCGGTCATATCGGCAATTTGTTGCCGGGTAAGATCGATCTTGAAAAAGCCATCTTCCAGCGACGCCCTGCTTTTTTTATATTCCTGTAACAATGTGCTTACACGATGCAGCGGACCGTACGATGAAATTTCTTTGGATATAAGCGATTTAAAACGAAGCCGTTTGGCCAATAGTTTGGTGAAGCAATAATGCACTTCAAAATTTTCTTTCAATAGTTGCAGAAAATTTTCTTTACGCAGGCGAATTACAACCGACTCTTCATCAGCTTCTGCACTGGCAGGATAAGTGCCGTCATCAAACAACGGAGGTTCGCCAAAGCTTTCGCCTGCTTCAAAAAAACCTTGTATAAACTCTTTGCCATCTTCGTTACAGTTACACATTTTAATACGGCCACTTACAACCTGGTAGTAGAAGTGAGCCTTATCATCCTCACAAAAAAGTACTTGTCCTTTTTCCAGCTCATGAAAAGTGGCCCCCCAGGCCAGGAGAAGATCTACATCAATTATACAGGTATCTGTTGTTTGCATGATGCCGCAAATTACTCACAGTCGCACGGGCAGCTCTTGATCAGGAACAATGCAGGGGCTGACCATGATCAGTTATTTTGGCTGCAGGAATTGTCTTTTTTGCACCTCCATTATGAAAACAGGAAAACTTGATAACAGAAAATCCATTTATGACTTGAATCATAAAGTGCTCTTTATTCTGATTGTAATCTTGTGTTGTCTTTTAAATAACTAAATCATTCAGTATGAAAAAAGCTCTTATTCTGTTCAGTCTCATTGGTTTTATCTACGCATGTGGTAACCAATCATCAACCGAAAGTACTGGTAGCGACGCATCTACAACAACCAATAACGACAATGTTTATCCTTCGTACGACCCTGAGCGTGGTGCGGGAAAGTTTACCAATGTTGAAGTATAGCCCGAGCTTGATAAAGTGATGGCCGAAGCCGGTTTGAAAGTGTATGATGTGAAATGCGGCAGTTGCCACAAACTCACCGATGAAAAATTGGTAGGTCCGGGTTGGAAAGGTGTAACCACACGTCATCGCCCTGAGTGGATCATGAACTTTGTAACTAATGTAGATGAAATGCTGGATAAAGATCCAAAGGCAATGGCACAGTTAGAGCTTTGTCTTGTACGAATGCCCAATCAGAATTTAAGTGATGATGAAGCACGCAACGTATATGAATTTATGCGCCAGAATGATGGTGTAAAATAAAAGATCGCATTCCTGCGAAAGCTTACATATAAAATTTAACCCTTAATACAACATATATGAACAAGGCAAAACTGATGATTGTAACGATGCTGGCCGTTGCTGCTTTACAATTTACATCCTGTAAACCCAAAGGCGCTTCAAGTGCTGCCAGTGGCGGCAATGCTGAAAAAGCATACGTAGCTCCCGGTAAGTATGATGAATTTTACAATTTCGTATCCGGTGGTTTCAGCGGACAAATGAGTGTGTACGGTTTACCCAGCGGACGTTTGTTCCGTGTAATTCCGGTGTTTTCTGTAGATCCTGAAAAAGGATATGGCTACAGTGAAGAATCAAAACCAATGTTGATGACTTCTAATGGTTTTGTACCATGGGATGATCTGCACCACGTTTCTTTTTCACAAACAAACGGTGAAATTGATGGACGCTGGACTTTTGGTAACGGTAACAACACACCACGTGTGGCAAGGATCGATAACAAAACATTCCGCACTGCAGAGATCATTGAAATACCAAACAGTGCCGGTAATCACTCCTCTCCATTCATCACTGAAAATTCGGAGTATCTCGTTGCCGGTACACGTTTCAGTGTTCCGATTGGCGATAATACCGATGTGCCTATTTCATCGTACAAACAAAATTTTAAAGGTGTTATCAGTTTCATCAGTATTGGAAAAGAACATGGCGATATGGATATTGCATTCCAGTTATTATTGCCTGGTGTAAACTTTGATCTGAGTCGTGCAGGTAAAGGCCCCAGCCATGGTTGGTTCTTCTTCAGCTGTTACAACAGTGAACAAGCCAATACATTATTGGAAGTAAATGCATCGCAACGTGATAAAGATTTTATTCTGGCAGTGAACTGGAAAAAAGCAGAAGAATATCTGAAAGCAGGTAAAGGTGTAAAAAAACAAGTACGTTATGCACATAACAAATGGGATGAAGCTACTCATACTGCGAAGCATGAAATCAGAACTGAAGTAACAGTACTTGATCCGGCTATTTTAAAAGACATCTGCTATTTTATTCCTTGTCCGAAATCACCACATGGTTGCGATACCGATCCTACAGGTGAATACATTGTGGGCAGTGGTAAACTCGCAGCTGTAATTCCTGTATTCTCATTTACAAAAATTCAAAAAGCGATCGCTGATAAAACGTACGATGGTGAATACGGCGGTATCCCTGTTATCAAATACGAAGCTGCATTACACGGTGAAGTACAAAAGCCCGGTCTCGGACCATTACACACAGAGTTTGATGCAAATGGAAATGCTTACACTTCTTTCTTTGTAAGCAGTGAAATTGTAAAGTGGAATGTAAAAGATCTGAAAGTATTGGATCGTGTTCCTACCTACTATTCAATTGGTCACTTGTCAGTACCTGGTGGCGATACAAGAAAGCCTTGGGGTAAATATGTGGTAGCGTATAATAAAATTACCAAAGATCGTTACCTGCCAACAGGACCAGAGTTAACACAAAGTGCACAGATTTTCGATATCAGCGGCGATAAGATGCAACTGATCCTCGATTTCCCCACCATTGGTGAACCACACTATGCAGGTTCAATGCCTGCCTCATTGATCAAAGACAAGAGTTTGAAAATTTACAAGATCGATGACAACAAGCATCCGTATGTAACGAAGGGTGAAAAAGAATCGAAAGTGGTACGTGAAGGAAATAAAGTACATGTGTACATGACATCGATCCGTTCACATTTTGCACCTGATAATATTGAAGGTGTGAAGTTGGGTGATGAAGTATATTTCCATGTTACCAACCTGGAACAGGATTGGGATGTGCCACATGGTTTTGCGGTAAAAGGTGCGTTGAATGCGGAGTTACTGATTATGCCCGGTGAAACTGCTACTTTAAAATGGGTGCCCGAAAAAACAGGCGTATATCCTTTTTATTGTACAGATTTCTGTAGTGCATTGCACCAGGAAATGTCTGGTTATATCCGTGTATCACCGGCAGGTAGTAATGTGCCGCTTACATTCAGTTTAGGAAAGCAGGGAGCAGATGCGGCCGAAGCACCGGCATCAAAATAACTGTTTAGGATAATTATCATATGCGGGCCTGTAATTCCCTGCAGGAAAAGCAGGCCCGTATTTTTTTGGATCAAACGAACAAACCAATGAACAAGCCATTATCACCAATCGCCCGGATGTTATCATTATTCTGCGGAATTATTTTAGTTGTTGTGATTTTTGTACCAATGTGGCGCATTGATCTGGCAGCTCCACAATACCCCGAAGGATTGGTACTGAAGATTCATGCAAATAAGCTGTCGGGTGATGTAGATGTAATCAACGGATTGAACCATTACATTGGTATGCGCAAACTGGTGGAGGATGATTTTGTTGAATTCAAAATTCTTCCTTTTCTCATTGGATTTTTTGCGTTGCTGGGCGTGCTTACTTACTTCGTCAACCGTCGTTGGCTGTTGTACACGTTTGCGGTGTTGTATATCCTGTTTGGAATTCTTGCCATGTACGATTTCTACAGGTGGGAATACGATTACGGGCACAACCTTGATCCAACAGCAGCTATTGTTGTGCCGGGGATGGCATATCAGCCACCGTTAATTGGATTTAAACAGTTATTGAATTTTGGTGCATACTCCTTCCCTGATGTAGGTGGTTATATTTTCATTGGCGTGGGTTTGATCCTGGTTTTTTTAATGATCAAAGAGCGGAAAGGAAAACCAGCGCTTGTAAAAGTCTCTACTGTAGCATTGATGCTGTTTGGTTTGCAAAGTTGCTCATCCGGGCCGGAGCCGATCCGGTTTGGAAAAGATGCCTGTCATTTTTGTAAGATGATCATAAGCGATCAACGGTTTGGTGCGGAATTGATAACTGATAAACATAAGATCTACAAGTTTGATGATACGCATTGCATTGTATCATTTCTAAAAGCAGGCGAACTGCAGCAAACACAAATTGCGGATATCTATCTGGTTGATTATTCGCAGCAAGGACAACTGGTAAAAGCCAGTGAAAGTTTTTTACTGCAAAGCGATGATCTGCGCAGCCCCATGGGCGGTAACGTGGCTGCTTTTACAGCCGAAGACAGTCTGCTGAAATTTAAACAGGAACTCAACGGAACTTCTGTTAGCTGGAATAAGTTAGTACAGTAATGCAACGCTGGTTCACCATATTATTTTTCTTTGCTGTGCTTGCAGCAAATGCTACTACATTAAAGGTGGGGGCTTCGCAAACCTATAAAACCATCCGACAGGCAATTGCCAATGCGAAAGAGGGCGATACCATTTTTATTTATGCGGGTGTGTATAAAGAAAAGCAACTCATCATTGAAAAGAAACTCTTTCTCCGTGGCATTGATTATCCCGTACTTGATGGTGAACGGACGTATGAAATACTAACGATCCGGAAAAGCGGAACCTTGGTAGAAGGTATTTTGTTCCGGAATGCAGGCAGAAGCAGCTACAACGATATTGCAGCATTACGCATCGCCGATTGCCGAAACGTAACGGTTCGCAACAATCATTTTGAAAATAGTTTTTTTGGTATCTATTCGCAACACGCAACAGCATGTACCATCACCGGAAATAAACTTCGTTCCGATGCGAAAGATGAAATATCATCGGGCAACGGGATACATTGCTGGAAAAGCGACAGTATGTTGATTGTTGGCAACAGTATTACCGGTCACAGAGATGGGATTTATTTTGAATTTGTAACCAATTCAACCATCAAACAAAACCTCAGTACACAGAACGTACGGTATGGATTGCATTTCATGTTTTCGAATACCAATGCTTATCTCTCCAATACATTTAAAAATAACGGGGCCGGTGTGGCGGTGATGTATTCAAAGGGAATCAGCATGTACAACAATATATTTTCCGATAACTGGGGTGCTGCAGCGTATGGTATTTTGATGAAAGACATTACCGACAGTCATGTACAAGGCAATCATTTTCTGCGGAATACAGTTGCGGTGATGATGGAAGGCAGTAACCGTATTCAGCTTGTGAAAAATACATTCGAACAGAACGGCTGGGCGTTGAAGATACAGGCCAGCTGTATGGAAAATAATATTGCACAAAATAATTTCAAGGCCAACTCTTTTGATGTGGCTACCAATGGCGAATTGATGTTGAATAAGTTTCATCGCAACTATTGGGATAAATACGAAGGCTATGATCTCAACCGCAATGGAATTGGGGATGTGCCTTTTCGTCCGGTGAGTATGTATGCCATGATCAGTGAGCGAAACAGTTCAAGTATGATGCTGTACCGCAGTTTTATTGTAAGTCTGTTAGATAAAGCAGAACGGATGTTGCCCGTGTTAACACCAGTGGATTTGAAAGATGATGAACCCTCTATGAAACCAATCAAATTCTGAACACATGATCATCGCCAATAACGTTACAAAAACATTCGGCAAGTTAAAAGCACTCGACAACGTAAGTGTGAATTGCCAGCGTGGACAAACCATTGCCTTGATCGGACCGAATGGAAGCGGAAAAACCACGCTCATCAAATCGATTCTTGGAATGGTAGTGCCAGATAGCGGTTTTATTACATTCGACCAGGATAATATTCTGCATACCTGGATGTACAGGGAGCGGATCGGTTATATGCCGCAGATCGGCCGTTACCCGGAGAACATGAGTATTGCACAGGTGTTTGCCATGATGCGTGATATCCGGAAGAATACAACAACAACCGATGAAGAATTGATTACAGCATTTGGCCTTGAAGAAATGATGCCCAAAAAAATGCGAACCCTCAGCGGCGGTACACGCCAGAAAGTAAGTGCATCACTGGCCTTTTTATTTAACCCCGATGTGTTGATTCTTGATGAACCTACTGCAGGGCTTGATCCGGTTGCTTCTGAAATACTGAAACAGAAGATCATCAAAGAAAAGCAAAAAGGAAAACTCATCCTTATTACATCGCATGTGCTGAGTGAGCTGGATGATGTGGTGAGTGAAATTATTTATTTGCAGGATGGGAAACTGCAGTTTCATAAATCGCTGCAGCAGTTGCAACAGGATACCGGTGAAGTAAAACTCGCAAGAGCGATTGCTCATATCATGAAATAACGAAACAAACTATGCGTACCATTATCAAATATGTAGTGCTCGATCTCATCCGTAACCGGATCATCATGGCATACACGATTTTTTTGCTGGCCATGTCGTTCGGCATTTTTAACATGGATGCCAATGCTACCAAAGGCATTATGAGTTTAATGAACCTGGTACTCATCTTTATTCCATTGGTAAGTATTGTTTTTTCAACCATCTACGTATATAATTCATCAGAGTTTATTGAATTGCTGGTAGCACAGCCGTTAAAACGCAAATCGCTTTGGCTCAGTATTTACCTGGGTTTGTCCCTCTCCATGTTGCTTGCTTTTTTAGTGGGTGTGGGTATCCCGGTAATGATTTACGATGGAACAACAACGGGCATTACACTTCTTGTATCCGGAACATTTCAAACACTCATTTTTACAGGAATTGCATTGCTGGCATCAGTAATTACAAGAGATAAGGCCAAAGGCATTGGCGTATCTATCTTGCTTTGGTTTTTCTTTACCCTTATTTATGACGCAATCGTACTGTTGCTTTTATTCCAGTTTAGTGAATATCCATTGGAAAAGCCGATGATCGCTCTCAGTATGCTCAACCCGGTTGACCTGTCGAGAATACTGATACTGTTGAAGCTGGATATCTCTGCATTGATGGGCTATACGGGTGCGGTATTCAATGAATTTTTCGGCGGAGGAATCGGTATGATGCTTTCGGTATTTGTGTTACTAATGTGGACCGTTGTACCTGTGTGGGCCTCGTTACGAAAATTTCAATCGAAAGATCTTTAAATCAATTCTATGCACAACGGAAACATCAATGATCATATTCATTTTGAAAAAACAACAAAAGCAGCTTTGTACAAAGATGAACGGAAGCATATCCTGTTGCTCAATCTGCCGGAAGGAGAGGAGTTAAAACCACATGTATCAAAGACAGATGCATTTTGCATTGTACAAAAAGGGGAATGTGAGTTTACCTTACTTGGTGTGCCCTATCGGTTAAAAAAAGGAGATCTGTTTTCGTTTAAAGCCAACGAACCACACGCTGTTAAGGCGATTACAGATTTTAGTATGTTGATCATAAAATAAACTGCAATGAAAAAAGAAATAGAGACCAGGGATGATGTAATCCTGTTGGTCAATACATTTTACGACAAAGTAAAACCGGATGAAACCATTGGTTTCTTTTTTAATAAAGTAAAACAGGTTGACTGGGAAAAGCATTTGCCACTGATGTACGATTTCTGGCAGAATATAATTTTTCACACCGGCGGATACACGGGTAATCCCATGCGTATTCATATGAACCTGCATAAAGAAGCCCCGATGAAGAAAGAACATTTCGATCGCTGGTTGCAATTGTTTAATGAAACAGTGGATGCGTTATTTGATGGTGAGAAAGCAGAGCAGGTAAAGCAAAGGGCGTTGTCGATTGCTACGGTGATGCAGATCAATATTGCACGGTTGCCACAACAGGAATCAATTTACTGATTGAAGCAGGAGCAAAATACGAAAGGCATCCATTGGATGCCTTTTCTGTTATTGATCGTTAAGGGTTACTTTGCAGGAGGAAGTAATACTGCATCGATTACATAAATAATTCCGTTCGAAGCAGGAACTGTTGCAATAATGTTGGCACCATTCACGGTCATCTTTCCGTCTTTATTACCAAGTTTGATATTTTGTCCGTTGGCCATACCGTAACTCATACCATCGCCCATCAATGCATCTTTCAACACACCCACATATACATGGTATTCAAGAATATCACGAAGCTTGTCTTTGTTTTCCGGTTTCAGCAAATCATCCAAAGTGCCTTTTGGTAACAGATCAAATGCAGCATTGGTAGGAGCAAATACAGTGAATGGTCCGGCGTTGCTCAATACATCAACATACGATGCAGCCTGCAAAGCAGCAACCAGCGTTGTGTGATCTTTACTGCCAACAGCAACTTTTACAACATCTTTCTGAGATTCATCATCCTGTACAGCTGATTGTCCGGCAGCAGTTACAGCAGCATCGGTTGACCCTGCATCTTTTTGTTCGGTTGCTGAATTGCAGGAAATAGTGAGGGAAAGAATCCCGGCGGCCAGGAAGGAAACATACTTCATATAGTTTTGATTTTTTGTTAAACGAATCGCTTGAAAATCCTGTTCAAAGTAAAACTGTGAGCTCGTTTTTTTTATGATTTAAATCATAACCGCAGAACATTTCTGTAACTTGCATTGTTACACAAAGAAAAAAAGTATGGGCATCCTTCGTCAAATGGCCGAATATTTATATTTGAAAAAACCAGATCCCAATCAGGAAAAAACGCAATGGATGAAATACATGCATGGCATCAACCGCATCTCCATTTTTGTATTTCTGTTTGCGATGTTGGTGATGCTGTTTCGCTGGGTGATCCTTCCGTTGTTTCGATAGGAAAAATCGATTATTGTTGATGCAGAAAATCAACAATGGCTTTTGCTGCTTTTGCTGATGCATGACCACCAGCCTGTAGTTTTTCTTTCAGTTGCTGATATTGTTTCAATTGTACTTCACGCTTTGAGGAGCCGGGTAAAATCTTTGTAAGTTCAGTACCAAGATTCAACACATTCATTTCATGCTGAATTAATTCTTTTACCACCTCTTCATCCATAATCAGGTTAACGAGAGAAATGTATTTGATGTTCACCAATCGTTTGGCGATCTGGTAGCTGATCTCGTTGCCTTTGTAACAAACCACTTCCGGTACAGCAAACAACGCTGTTTCCAAGGTGGCTGTGCCCGATGTTACCAAAGCTGCAGTTGCCTGTTGCAGCAATGCATAGGTTTGATTATTGACATATGATACGTTACTGAACGGTTGTAACAATGTATCATAAAACGATGCATCTAATCCCGGCGCTTTTGCCACAATGAATTGGTAATCGGTAAACGCTTTACTTACTTCCAGCATCACCGGTAATTTTTTTAAAATTTCCTGTTTGCGGCTGCCGGGTAATAATGCAATGATTTTTTTAGCCGTATCAATTTCTTTACCCGGTTGTAATACTTCTGTTTCTTTTGTTGCCCGTTCCACTTCTTCCACCAATGGATGACCAACATACTGCACTTCCCAATTCCATTTGTTTTTGTAATAGTCTTTTTCAAACGGAAGTATCACAAGCATTTCATCAATACATTGTTTCATCATCTTCACCCTGCTTTCTTTCCAGGCCCACACTTGCGGTGAAATGTAATAGATGACTTTGATATTATTTTCTTTTGCCCATTTGGCAATGCGTAAATTGAATCCAGGGTAATCGATCAATACCAGCACATCGGGCTTGTGTTCTAATATATCTTCTTTACAAAAAGCAAGATTTTTAAAAATGGTACGCAGGTTTGTGATCACTTCAACAAAACCCATAAAAGCAAGGTCACGGTAATGCTTTACCAATGTGGCACCGGCTGCCTGCATTTTTTCTCCACCCCAGCAACGGATATTTGCTGTAGCGTCGAGCTTATGTAATTCTTTGATCAAATTACTGCCGTGTAAATCGCCGCTTGCTTCTCCTGCTATAATGTAATAGTTCATGTGGTTTACAG
>CAYMSG010000040.1:0-14051 GCA_964392955.1 uncultured Chitinophagaceae bacterium
TCTCCTGCCGTCGACATGACGGTGTAAGAGCTTGACTAATCTTGAAATTCCATTAAATCGGAGTGCGTCATTTCAAGCGCCGCCTTTTTAATGTACAACTTTCGTTAGGCTTGTGGCGGGGTGAGAAATCTCCAACTATGTAAACTGCTTTGCTCATGCAGGAGTTCAACGAACTATAAACTACTGTAACCGAAGAGATGTCTCCTGCCGTCGACATGACGGTGTAAGAGCTTGACTAATCTTGAAATTCCATTTAACCGGAGTGCGTCATTTCGAACCCGCCCGTTTAATGTTCAACTTTCGTTAGGCTTGTGGCGGGGTGAGAAATCTCTAAATAATTAAACTGCTTTGCTCATGCAAGAGTTTAACGAACTATGAATCACTACAATCGCAGAGATGTCTTCTGCCGTCGACATGACGGTGTAAGAGCTTGATTAATTTAATTAAAGAGGTCGAAAGCTTCATTACCATGTTTCAATCTGCTTCCACAAATCTTCCCATGTTGGATTCATTGAAGTGATCAATTGATCTTTCTTCTCCCTTCGCCATTTTTTGATTTCCTTTTCTCTTGCAATAGCTTCTTCAATATGTCCAAAATGTTCAAAGTAAACGCAAGTGGTACAATTATATTTGTCTGTAAAACTTCCTTTATAAAAATGCTCTTTGTGTTGAAGCACACGGCCTCGCAAATCGGAAGTTACACCAATATACAAAGTTGTACGGGTTGCATTAGTCATTATGTACATTGAACCACCACGTTGCATTTACCATAGGTTATTATATGAACATCACTACAAATAAATCCTTTCAATCGCATCCCGATACTTCTCCATGATCACTTTGCGTTTCAGTTTCAATGTGGGGGTTAACTCACCACCATCCACGGTCCATTCATTGGCACAGAGTTCAAATTTTTTGATCTGCTCAACATGGTTAAACTGCTGGTTGAATTCTTCAACAATATTCTTGTACAGTTCCAGCACAGCGGGGTTGCGAATGAGATCATGCACCGTTCCAAAACTGATGTTGTTTTGTGAAGCCCATACTTTCAGGTTTTCAAATGAAGGAACGATCAAAGCACCTGCAAATTTCCGCTCTGGCCCAACCACCATCATCTGTTCAATAAACTTGCTTTCCTTCATCTTATTTTCAATGGGCTGAGGTGCTACATATTTACCACCGCTTGTTTTAAAGATCTCTTTCTTACGGTCGGTGATCTTTAAAAATGTACCGCCTTCCAGTACGCCAATATCACCGGTGTGGAAATAACCATCGGCATCAATTACTTCAGTTGTAAGATCGGGACGCTTGTAATAACCCATCATCACATTATCGCCTTTGCAGCAGATCTCACCATCTTCGGCCAGTTTTACTTCCACGCCATTGATCACAGGACCTACCGTTCCAAAACGTCTGCCTTTTTCGTTGTAGCGGTTCACTGCAATTACCGGCGATGTTTCGGTTAAACCATATCCTTCCATGATCACCATTTTGCCTGCTGTGAACACCCGAAGCAAACGTACCTGGCAGGCAGCTGCTCCCGTCACAATGGCTTTTACTTTTCCACCCAGCCCTTCACGCCACTTTTTGAAGATGAGTTTGTTGGCAATGGCCAGTTTCACGTTGTAGAAAAATCCCTGGTTTTTTCCCAGGTCAAACTTGCTGCCTACATCCACCGCCCAGAAGAATAATTTTTTCTTCAACCCTGTGAGCTCCTGCCCTTTTCCCATGATGCGTTCGTACACTTTTTCCAGTAAACGGGGAACGGTTGTAAATACGGAGGGCTGCACTTCTTTTAAATTATCACCAATCTTATCAAGGCTTTCGGCATACCAGATCGATACACCATTGAACAGATAGATATAGGTAACCATCCGTTCAAAAATATGATTGAGCGGAAGAAAGCTTAACGCTTTATCGCCCGGCACACAAAACTCATCGAACACCAGCGTACTGGAAACTACATTGCTGAGAATATTTTTATGGCTCAGCATTACTCCTTTGGGTGTACCGGTGGTACCCGATGTGTAAATGATGGTAACCATGTCTTCATAACGAATTGCATCAGCCGCCAATGTCAATTGTTTGAAATCTTCATCGGTTGCTTTGCTCATAATTTCTTTCCAGTGCAACGATGGTTGCAAATAATCGAAGGTAAACACGGCCTGCACACTCGGAACTTTCGCTCTGGCTGTTTGCACTTTATCATACAGTTCCTGGTCACTTACAAAAACAAGTTTTACAGCAGCATCATTCAACACAAACTCCAGTTCATTGATGGCGAGTGTGGGATAGATGGGCACCAGCACAGCTCCTGTTTTTTGTACAGCCAGATCGAGCAACATCCACTCCGGACGGTTATTACTGATCACCGCAATTTTATCCCGCTTCTCCACACTCATATCATTGGCGCTGATACCGAGATGGATCAACCCGGCTGCCAAGCGGTCAACCGTTTTTTTTACTTCAGCGGTGCTGTATTTTTTCCAGATACCGCCTTCTTCTTTGGCAGCAAACATTGCTTCCTGTGGAAATTTTTCCAACTGTACATCGATACAATCAAATAAACGTTTGGGACTCGTCATATAGCATGCAATTGAATAAGAAACTACAGCAGGAATATCCTGCTGTTACTACAGTAAGTTAAGGAGAAAAATGAAACGAACAGATAGAAAAAATCCTCCGTGATGCGGAGGATTTTTTATTGGAATTAATTACTGTTTTTATAATACTGTCCGTTGGGCACTTTAAATAATTTTGATTTTTGAAAACGGGTAAATTCATTGTACTGATCGGCATTGAGTTTGGTCCAGCTTTCATACTTCGCCAGGTCGCCGGCTGCTTCAAAAATCCATTGATTGTAGGCATCAAACATCCCTTCCTGCAACAGTTGCTTTTGATGTTCGAATAAACGGAACGGGAATTTTGCTGCATAGTCTTTGTTCCAATCCAGTAAAAAGCGGGTACGCAACATCGTTAGTGATTCGGTGGTGATTCCTTTTTCCACCACGCTGCTGTTCTGGTTCATAACTGCCATAAATGCATCACTGAACTCATTTTTTTGTTTTGGCGGTTTTGCTTTGGGATCTTTTTGTTCAACAACAAAAAACTTTTTGTAGCTATCGAGCAACAGGTTTTTTACTTCCGCTGTACGGCTGGTATAGCTTTCCATGTTCACAAAAATTTCACCGTAAATCAAAGCCCATACTTTATCGGTAGTGAAATAGTAATAGCGGGCGGCGAAATAATAATTACCGGCATAGCCCGGGTCGTTTTTAATGCCGAGCTCCCACTGCTCAATGCTGGTGTAGTTTTCATTCATCATCCACAACAACTCACCATACTCTGCATATAACGGACCGCTGGTTGGATATTTCTTCAATGCTTTTTTATACATCTTCTCCGCCTCTTTCCGCTCTGCCAATGCTTTGTAAATATTACCGGCAATCTGGTAGGCCTGCACATCGGCATCGTCTTTATCAACCAGCGGACGTATGGTTTCCCTTGCTTTTGCAAAATCACGCTGGTAGTAATAGGTCAATGCCAGATCTTTCAGGATCAGGATATTCTGGGGTTCTTTCTGCAGCGCTTTGTTGAGCACAAGTACTGCATTGTTCCAATCACCGCCACGCATAAACTGCTTGCCTGTTTCGTGCAGTTGCGATGCATCGGGGTCCTGTGCCATAACAACAAGCTGCAGCAAAACAAAGCAAAGTGTAAAGAGTTGTTTCTTCATATCGGCCCAAAATTAAATCAAAAGAGGCGATCCGTCACCGCCTCTTTCTCTTCTTGTATTTTTATTAAGATTATTCGTTGTAGATAAGATGTGTCAGTAATCCATCCCGCAGCTTGGGTTCAAACCAGGTGCTCTTGGGTGGCATTACATTTCCACTATCTGCAATGTCAAACAACTGTTCCATCGTAACCGGGTATAAACTGAAAGCAACCTGCATTTCACCACTGTCAACACGTTTCTGCAGTTCACCCAATCCACGGATGCCCCCTACAAAATCGATTCGTTTATCGGTACGTTGATCTTTAATACCAAGATGTTTATCAAGAATATTATCTGATAAAATGGTGACATCCAGCACACCGATGGGATCGGTTTTGTAAGTGCCTTCTTTGGCCGTGAGCTGATACCAGTTTTTGTCGAGATACATGCCAAAGCTGTGTAACTGTGCTGGCTTTACCGGATCTTTTCCCATCAGCTTTACTTCGAAATCGGCTTTGATTTTTTCCAGCAGTTCGGCAGCCGATAAACCGTTGAGATCTTTCACCACACGGTTGTAATCAAGGATCTGCAATTCACTGGCCGGGAACAACGTGGTGAGGAAATAATCACTGTCTTCCGTTGACGCATCGCCAAGTGCAGCACGCACTTTGGCAGCCGATGCAGCACGGTGATGTCCGTCGGCAATATAGGTTTGCGGCACCTGTTGTTCAAACAGGTTGCTGATGGTTTTGATCGCAGCGTCATCATTCACCACCCAAATGGTATGCTGAATCGCATCGTCGGCCGTAAAATCGTAAATCGGACTTTTATCGGCTTTCCATTTTTCAATCAGTTCGTTCAATGCAGTTACATCACGATAGGCCAGAAATACATTGCCGGTTTGTGCGCCGCTGATCTTGATATGATTGATCCGGTCGTTTTCTTTTTCAGGACGGGTGAATTCGTGTTTCTTGATCACATCGTTTTCGTAATCCACCACTGCACTGCCACACACCAACCCTGTTTGACTGCGACCATTCATGATCAACCGGTAGATATAATAACAGGGTTTGCTTTCACGAAACAAAATATCACGCTGCATAAAAGCGGCAAGATTTTCTTTTGCTTTGAGATAGACTTCCGGTGCATAATGATCGGTTTCTTCGGGAAGATCGATCTCCGGCTTGGTGATATGCAAAAACGAATAAGGATTGCCCTGTGCTTCTTCTTTTGCCTCTTTGCTGTTGAGCACATCGTAAGGACGTGCTGCCACCTGCTTTGCAAACTGTGCCTGCGGACGCAGGGCTTTGAACGGAACGATGATAGCCATATATTTTTTTCTTACTAACCGGCTGCAAAGAAACGGATTTTTCAGGGGAATGCCGGAACAAGTTCTGGCAAACCAGGCTAATGAATGAGTGTATGTTTGCAGCATTTCTTCAAAAAAATTAACTTTACGGAAAGCAGAGTTTTATGAAAGCAGTTGAACGAAGAAAAAAACTACATAGTTATATTGCCGACATGACCGACAAACAGGTAAATTCCCTGCTAACACTGCTTGAAAGTGAAGCTGCTTACGAAACAAAAGCCAGTTATAGCAACAAGGAAAAAGCTGAGATCAGAACCAGAGAGGCAAACAGGGTTTCCGGTAAAAGCAAAACATATAGTCTTACCGAAGCAAAAAGACTATTCCGTACAAAAAAGAATATGGATTGATCTACCAACTCATTTTCCAGGAAGAAGCAGTTGAAGATGTTAAAGACGCTTATACTTGGTACGAAAATCAGTTACCCGGTTTAGGTGATGATTTTCTGACAGAACTGGACAAGGTTTTTATAAAACTTGCACACCATCCCCAACACTATAGTTTTGTCTTTGATGATTTTAGAGATATCCGTACCAACCGTTTCCCTTATTTGGTTGTTTTTAAAATTGAAGGCAAAACCGTTTATATCAACAAGGTGAAACATAGCAAACGAAAACCTGCAACAGGAAAGTAAAAACTACATTAACAGTCAATCTTACCCTTTCTTCTTTGCAAACTCACGCAGCAACTCCACCATCGCCTCCACACTTGCCATTTGTAATGCATTGTAAAGGCTGATGCGGAAACCACCCACACTGCGATGACCTTTTACACCATACATTCCACTCTCTTTACACATTTTCATAAACAACGCTTCTTTTTCAGGATCATCCATGGTAAACACCACATTCATTTTGCTCCGGTCTTCTTTCGCCACCGGTAAATTGATGAAGGGAATTGATTCCAATGTATTATACAACAGTTCCGCTTTTTGATCATTGATGGTTTCAATGGCTGCTACCCCACCTTGTGCTTTTAACCAACGCAACGTAAGCATGGCAACATACACGGCAAACACCGGCGGTGTATTGAGCATACTGCCTTCTTTGATATGGTTGCGGTAATCAAGAATGGTTGGAATGTTTCGTTCCACTTTACCAAGAATAGTTTTATTCACGATCACCAGGTTTACCCCCGCAGCTCCCATGTTTTTTTGTGCACCTGCATAAATAAGATCGAATTGATTGAAGTCGAGTACACGGCTTAAAATATCACTGCTCATATCCGCTACCAACGGGACGCCGCAATCATACGGCATCTGATGCCACTGTGTACCGGCAATGGTTTCGTTGCTGGTAATGTGCAGATAAGCAGCCGTTGCAGGAACAGCCAGCTCATGCGGCATGGTTGTATAGTTTGTATCCTTAGATGAGCCTACAATTTCTACATGCCCAAACAACTTTGCTTCTTTAATCGCCTTCCCCGCCCAGGTACCGGTTTCGGTATAAGCGGCCATTTCGTTTTCGTTCAACAGGTTCATGGGTATTTGCATGAACTGCGTAGTAGCGCCGCCATGAAGAAACAATACTTCGTGCTCATCGTCCAGCTGCATCAATTCCTTCACCAGCGAACGGGCTTCCTGCATTACATCTTCAAATAACGGTGTACGGTGACCGATTTCAAGAATGGACAAACCGCTGTTTTGAAAATTGAGAATCGCCTCACTTGCCTGTTGAAAAACTTCCTTTGGTAACACAGAAGGACCTGCGTTGAAATTGTGCATCATCATGGCAGCGAAATTAATTGATTTCACAGGAACAAGCGTTAGGAGCTTACCGCCCCGTCTGCCCGAAGGTCGGCCGGGGATTCAACGTCAGGGTTGCCAACCTTTTTTGCAACCTATGACACAAAATCTTTCATTGCAAAGGTTGGCAACCCTTCATTCCGTTTTTATCTTTATTCAAAATAAGATCACACATGCCAACAGCAAAAGGCACACTTCGCAGTTGCAAAAAAGGGCATCAGTATTACAAAAGCAGCGATTGCCCGGTTTGTCCCGTTTGTGCGGCCGAAGAAAAACCGGAAGATGGATTTCTTTCAGTAATCGGTGCACCTGCACGAAGAGCATTAGAAGGCCAGGGCATCAACAGCATCCAGCAATTGGCAACATGGAGTAAAAAAGAGTTGCTGAAACTGCATGGGTTCGGCCCGTCAGCCATTCCAAAGCTGTTGGTGGAATTAAAGAAACATGGACTTTCGTTTGCCGATGAGTAAGCGGTTGCTTAAAAGGGTTGCCAACCTTATTCAGCCAGATATACACTTCAGCATGTTTGAGAAAGGTTGGCAACCCTGATCATAACCCCGCTAATACTTTCTCCCCTGTTTTTACGTTTCTGTATCGAACGTTATCTTTGGGCCTTTATCCAATCATCGCAGTATGAAAAAACTATTGTTTCTCATTTGTCTGTTTCCTGTATTCCTGCAAGCGCAGAATTTTCATTTATCGTTTCGTGGCGGACTGGCCAATTACCAGGGCGATCTGCAGAAAAAAGCATTCACGTTTCAACAATCAAAATTTACAGGGAGTATTGGTGCCCGTTACGATCTCACCGAACATTTACTGGCCCGCACCCATCTCAGCTTTGGTATGTTACGTGCTGCCGATGCAAAAAGTAAAAGCGCTTCGTTGCAAAGCCGCAACCTTAGTTTTCAAACCAATTTGTTTGAATGGGAACTCGGCGCACAGTACAATATTTTTAACCTGAATTATAAATGGTGGACACCGTATGTGTTTGCAGGCGGTGCGTTATACCGCATCAAACCATTTACAGCTGATAACAACGGTACAAAAGTTTTTCTGCAACCATTAAGTACCGAAGGGCAAGGAATCCTGCCCGGCAGGAAAACATACAAATCAACTCAATTCTCCATTCCCTTTGGCATTGGTGCCGAATATTTATTGACCGAAGATCTGCGTGTAGGTTTAGAGTTGGGCTACCGCAAAACATTCACCGATTATATTGATGATGTGAGTACTAGTTATGTTGACCAGGCAACCTTACTGGCGGCAAGAGGACAAACAGCTGTTGACATGGCCTATCGTGGAAGTGGTACATATCCTGCAGGCGGCAGTTTACGTGGCAGTGAAAAAAATAAAGATGCATATTATTTTGTGCAGTTGACGATCGTATGGCGACCATTTGTGGATTGGTACGAACGTACCTCAGGCATTGCATCGTTCAAGAAAAACAAAAAAGTGGGTTGTCCCGGTGTAAGGGAGAAAGGGTATTGAGGAGATTGAGTCACCGATGTAACGGATTTGAAAGATGTAAGGTGATTTTTTTCGACTAATGTTTATTTGACAAATGATGTATTTCTTTCCGTCTCCTTGTCTTGCCGTCTTCCCGTCTTACTTTTTTTCCGGCAACATATTCTTATTCCGCAACCGTTCAAACATCGCCACATTCATCATGATCAATAACATGCCGTAAAAAATATCTTCAAACGGAATATTGTTCATCGGCCAGGGAAGAAATGAAAAGATACGAAAGCCGAGATTTTCTGCATCGTTGTACAACACCACCGGGATACCGGTTAATAACCCATTGACAATTAAAAACGGAATTACCACTACAAGGTACGCTACCAAAAATGCTGAAGCATTGAATCCCTTAAACCACTTTGGAAATACAAACAGCACTGCAATAAACAATGCATTCAACAACGCTGTATAAAACGTATACGCTTTCCCGTACGTAACAATAGCAGTGGCGGCAAACATCACACCCAACATCATTAATACCGGTCTGCCCCAGGTCTTTTGTTTTACAGAAGGGAAATAACAAACAATACATTCGTAAATAAACACACAACAGTAGGGTACAACAAAGAAAAACAGAATTTCTTCCAACGGAAGTGTAGAGAGTTTGATACCGGTAATATGTGCATCACTGAAACTCCACACAGCAGCTCTTGTTTTCAGTTCATCCCACACAATAAAAAACAAAGCCGGAAACAACAGGGCAGGAAACAGGTACTTCCATTTTTTATAGTACGCTACTTTTTTATCAAAGCTGAGGGCCAACGGTCCGGCAAGGGAACCAAGCAAAATGAGAAAGTAAGTGTAGTTCGAATTCAACTTTGTTATTTGATGTTTGGATTCAGTTGCTTTTCCTTCCGCACTTTTTCCCAATACTTTTTATGTACGAACAGCATTCCAAAACTTTCGCCATCTTCTTTGTCCATGTGCTTGTGGTGCATTTTATGTGCCCAGCGGATGGCCCGTACATAAGTACTGTTCCACCTGCTGAAAATTTTAAACCGCTGGTGAATGATAATGTCGTGCACAATAAAATAAGCCAGCCCGTACATGGCAATGCCTGCACCAATACTCACTACCCAATACACCTGGTTCATTAAACCCAGCATAATGCACAACCAACTGGGAATTGCAAAAATGAGAAAGAATGCATCATTCTTTTCAAAAAAGCGGCCACGTGGCTGGTGATGATCTTCGTGGAGATACCATAAAAATCCATGCATCACAAACTTGTGCGTGAGCCAGGTAATCCCTTCCATGGTAAAGAACACAACAAATGCCAGTAAAATGTATAAAAACAAACTCATAATAATGTGCGTAAGATTAAAAAGAACATAAACTGGATCAATAACAAATGTACGGCGAATTGGTTTTGTTTCGGAAACGATAAAACACGGAACAGCAGCATCAGCAGTGCACTCACGCCAAACCAACTGCCGTAATTGAGCAGGGGAATGGATCCATCGCCCAGCCATTGCCAATAGCCCAGCTTTACGGCAACAGGTTCCATAACCCAGTCGAAAAACGTGGCCAGTATTGCCCCATCAAGCACAATGGCAAAAAATCCAACATCGGTTCGTTGCGGCTGATCGTTGTCTTTCAACTTATTCCACATAAAGTTGAGAAAATGCTGAATGGTTACACCGCAGCAATACATCATGATAAACCAGTTGACCCCAATCACCAGCGGAACATTACCCCACTGCCATCCCATAGCGGGCAGATAGTTGTATTCGCCAAAAAGGAGTTGATAATTCACGCCAAGATATTCAACTCCAAATCCAACAACAAAGCAAACCAACACAAACAGAAAAAAATGCCTGTTCCGTTCGCTTTGTGTATAGATCAATAACCCGGCAGAAAGCAGCAGGTTCATCGGTGTAAGTGATGCAAACAACACCGCATCATACAACAAAATACCAGCTAAACCAATGCAGTGAAATAACACGGCAATAGCAGTAGCAATTTGTTGTTTACTGAATTGTTGTAACATGATTAGTGAACCGGGTGCTTTAAAAAATCTTCTTTGATCAGGTCTGTCGCAATTTGTGCACTTTTAAAACAAAGCGGAATACCACCACCCGGGTGCACACTGCCGCCACAGAAATACAGGCCACGTATTTTCTTGGTAAAGTTCGGATGACGTAAAAAAGCCGCCATCTTCCCATTACTGCTGGTTCCATACAACGAGCCCATATAAGAACCGGTACGCTCTTCGATACGGATGGGGTCGAGATATTCTTCCACGGCAATGGCTTCTTCAATATTTGTTTGCAATAGCCTGCTAAGTTTATCAATTACCTGTTGCCGTAATTGCAGTCGCATGGCTTCCCAGTTTTGACCCACATTCGATGGTGCGTTGATGAGCACAAACCAGTTTTCCATTCCTTTCGGTGCCAGGCCTTCTTCCATTTTAGAAGTGATGTTTACATATACTGTTGGATCATGATACAAACGCTGCTGCCGGAACAATGCTGTAAACTCCGATGCATAATTCTTGCTGAAGAAAATATTGTGCAGATGCAGATTGGAAAATGCACGGTTCATGCCCCAGTAAAAAATCACACCACTGCAACTCCGCTCCTGCTTCAATACTTTTTTGGATTGATAACCGTCGCCCAGTAATTGCTGATAGGTAAAATAAACATCAGCATTGCTCACTACTATATCGGCGTCTACATTTTCATTATTGACAACAACGCCTTTTACTTCGCCTGCCCGATGAATGATGCGTTGTACCGGTGTTTGATAATGAATTCTCACACACTTCTTTTCTGCCAGTTTCAGCAACGCATTCGTAATGCTGATCATGCCACCTGTTGGATAAAAAGTTCCTTCATTCAGTTCCAGGTGTGGAATTAAGCTCATCATGCCCGGTGTTTGATACGGGTTGCTTCCGTTGTAGGTTGCAAAACGGTCAAATAACTGAACAGCTTCGTTTGTTTGAAATGAAGTTTGATTAAAATGGTGCAGGGTACCGGTGAGATGAGCCGGCCGCACTGTTTGCAATGCTTTGAGGATTGGTTTTTGTAACCAGGTTGAACGTTTGTGCAATGAATGATTCAAAAAAATACTGCCGATGTTGTTATACAGTGTTTCACTCTTGCGGAGATAATTTTTTACTGCTTCTTTATCCTCACCCAATTGCGTATGCAGCTCTTCCGCTAATTGTTCTGTATTGGTCCATGCATGTACCTGCTTTCCATTCTCATAAAAATACTTGCAGGAGAGTGGTACGTTTTGATACTGGAAATAGTCTTCGATCGGTTCGCCTGCAAAGGCAAATAATTCTTCAATATTCTGCGGCTGCGTAAACAACGATGGACCTGCATCAAACAGAAATCCATCTTTTTCAAAGGCAGAAAGTTTACCACCGGCATACGCATTGCGTTCAAATACATCCACCTCATAGCCCATCACCGACAAACGGATGGCTGCTGCCAAACCAGCAACTCCACTCCCGATCACCACTGCTTTAGGCTGCTGCATACGATGATTTGTTTTGTTGCATCCATTCTTCCAGTAATGGAAAAGCGATCTTGAACCATTCGGTATAGTCGCCCGACTTGTGTTCAAGTTCAGCTTTGATTACTGCCATCGGTTTATAACACACTTCACTTACTTCTTCTACGTTTAATTGCATGTCACCTTCATACTCGCCCACAAACACATGATCAAATTCATGTTCGGTTAACCCGTTATCAAAGGCAGCTTTATACGTAAAATGAAATGCTTTGCGGATAGCTACTGTAAAGCCTAACTCCTCCTGCAAACGGCGAAGAGCAGCCTGCTCGGTTGTTTCGCCCGGCATGGGATGGCTGCAACAGGCATTGGTCCACAAAGAAGGACTGTGATATTTGGAGGCTGCCCGTTTCTGCAACAACATGTTTCCTTTGGTATCAAACAGGAACACACTGAATGCACGGTGCAGCAATGCTTTTTCATGCGCTTCCATTTTTTCCATGGAACCAATAGCTTCATCGATCTCGTTTACGAGAATTACTTCATGCATCATTCAAAAATAAGTGATTACCGGATTACATGATGTTTAACTGGCTGCGTACACCTGCCCGTAGCAGAATCATCACTTTGTGATAATCGGGAATACGCACCCGCTCCTGCATAATGACTGCGGGTTGCAGTTTTTTGATCTTGCGGAAAAGAGAGAGATAATATTTATACGCCACATACACACCAAATCGTGCTTTGGTTGGCAATTGCATAATACCTTCATACGCATCATCAAAATCTTGCTGGATATCTTCTTCAATTTCCCGTTTCTGACGCTCCGTAAAGTTGGAGAAATCAAGGCCTGGAAAATAAGTACGGTCCAGTTGATTATAATCGGCTTGCACATCTCTCAGAAAATTTACTTTCTGGAAAGCAGCACCTAACGAACGGGCCGCCGGTTTCAATTTTTCATACGCCGCCTTATCCCCTTCCAGGAACACATACAAACACATTAACCCAACTACTTCTGCACTTCCGTAGATATAATCGTTGTAACCCTCTTGTGTGTAATTCGTACGTTTCAGGTCCATTTCCATGCTGTTGAAAAATGCATGGATCAACGCATGATCAATTCCGTATTGATTCACGGTTAATTGGAAGCTGTGAAGAATGGGATTAAGACTGATGCCCCGGTCGATGGCGTCAAACGTTTGTTTTCTGAAATCAGTGATCAGCGTGGCTTTATCATGCTCGTGAAACGTATCAACAATTTCATCGGCAAAGCGAACCAGGCCATAAATATTGTAGATCGGCTGCCGAAGGTCTTTGTGTAACAAACGGATGGCTGATGAAAAAGAAGTACTGTACCGCTCGGTTGTGTTACGGCTGCATAATTCACATACTTCATGAAAAATTTTCATCATAAACTCAGCTTTGTTTGAACAGATGTTGAGAATTGTTTATTCACCAGATTTGCGACTACTTCACCACTGATCAAACTTGGCGGAACTCCCGGCCCGGGAACGGTTAATTGCCCGGTGTAGTACAAATTACTGATTTTTTTGCTCCTGCACGATGGTTTTAAGATCGCCGTTTGCAGCAGCGTGTTCGCCAATCCGTAAGCATTTCCTTTAAACGCATTGTAATCGTTTACAAAATCACTTACAGAATACGATTTTCTATAAACAATCGATTGTTGAATTGGTTCACCAATCCGCTGTTCAAATCGTTTTAATATTTGCTGAAAGTAGTGGTCACGTAGTTCTTCGGTATCGCCGGTAAGACCAGCAGCTACCGGAATCAGGAAAAATAAATTCTCATGCCCTTCCGGTGCGCCCGATGGATCGGTAGCAGTAGTGGCGCTAACATAAAATAATGGATCGGTTGGCCACTGCGGATCACTGTAGATCTCTTTCCCGTGCCGGTTAAAATCAGCATCAAAAAATAATGTATGATGTGGAATCGAAGCTAACCGCTTATTTAACCCAACATAATAAAGTAAACAGGATGGCGCCATTACACGCTTATTCCAGTAGGCTTCTGAGTAGGTCTGATCCTTCTGGGGCAGCAATTTTGTTTCAGTGAAATGATAATCAGCTCCACTGATAACAACATCCGCTTCGTACAACACATCATCCACTACTACACCGGTTGCAACACCATCCCTGGTTTGGATAGACTGTACGTTTTTATTGAATTCAAACTTTACCCCCAGTTCCACAGCCAGGCGATGCATGGCTTCCACAATTTTATACATGCCG
>CAYMSG010000041.1:0-14042 GCA_964392955.1 uncultured Chitinophagaceae bacterium
AATACTTCCATCATCTTTCAACATTTGCAGCAGCAATTGCTGTTCATTGGCCTTTACATGAATGATGGTGCGGTTACCGGGCCTTGGTCCGCCACCAATTACAATTGGATAATTGTGTTGATCGGGAACCGGCGGATGTACACCAAATGTATGTGTATGGCCTGCAATGACGAGATCCACTTGATAGCGGTTAAACAACGGAGAAAAAACCTGTTTACAATGGCGTGATCCTTTCTGATCAAAGGAATAAAACGGTGGGATATGCATTTGTACAACTCTGTACTTTGCTGACTGATACTGCTTCGATTGCATGATCTCTTCCAGCCATTTTGCCTGCTTTTCACGATACAGATCGGATTGATCAAATCCTGTTTGAATTTCTTCTTCGCCTGAATCCAAAACAATGCTGAATACAGGCCCCCATTGATAGTGATAAAATTGATGTTGCGGATAACTGAAATATTCTTTTAACTGATGGGCGAACTTCCCTCTCATTTCATGATTACCCCTGACATACAGCATGGGTTTTTGCGATGCAAACACTTCTGTACAGGGTTTTATCAGGTGTTCAATGATCTGTTCTTCACCAGCCTGGTAATCAAACATGTCGCCGTTCAGAAAAACATAATCAAACGCAATATTTTTATTGAGCTGAAGTAACAATGGGAATGATGCTGGAGTGTCATGAATGTCATTTAGAACAACCCAGTTGACCTCTTCCGCACTGCTTGTGTTGAAGCTGTAAACGGCACTGTAGATCGTTTCACCATAACTGATAGTATCTTCCTGTTCAAAACGGAGTACTTCCTTAGCCACCACACGGTAGTGATATTGTTTCCCTGCTTCCAGATCTTCCAGATAAATTTCATGAATCCGATCGTATGCATTTACAAGACCATCATTCACCAGCAATGCTTTTTGAAGCAGCTGATCTGCTTCCAGTCCATATTCGACCCACGCATAGCTGGGTTTATTGGTGATCCAGCGTACAGACATTCGGTTAGGTGAAATAGTATACAGGTAGGGCTTTGTAAGAAATACATGTTTGTTCATCGGTGGTGTTTCAACAGTTGTTACTTCATTGTCACGTCCGCTGAAATAAATGTAACCAACCGCACCTACCCCAACAACTTTTGCAGTGTTGGTAAGAAATTTTCGCCTGTTAAAAGAAGAAGGTTTTTGGTTTTCCATTTTACCGACCGATAATGGTTTTTGCAGTGAAGTATTAATGTGGCTCTTCACCAATGGTCAATATTACAACCATCTACAGAAAAATACAAATTTCAGTCCTTATTCAGTAACAACGTTTATATAAAAAAATCGGGCACAAACTTTCGTTCATGCCCGATTAAATACTGATTAATTAGCCGTAATATAAGGGTTGGCAACAGTTCATGAATTTTCATGTAGAAAGATGGCTGTTTATCTGCTAGCAAAAAAAAGTTATGCTAGCCGCACTTACAAAACTTATATTATTCACAATTACAGATTTTCTCGACTTTTGGAAAGTACGATAAAGGTCTGTTTATACTTGGCATCATGGGAATGTAAACAACACACAGTTGACTCTGCAGATTTGCAGTTCCTTTTTCAATTAGTGAATTTCCACTATGAAATTTTCCGTCAGTTTGAAATGAGTAAATATATGTTGGTTTCACGTATTTAGTAGACCTAAGTTCACTCGTTAAACTCGCTATTGTGCATTTACCGAAATGTCGTAACAGAAAATCTCCAATTTGAAACCGGAATAACACAACCATAAAGCCAGCAACAAACACAAAAATGAAAATGACCGTGGCTCTTGTTACTCTGCTTTTACTTTTCTGTTTCACCTCTTTTGCCATAATTACTAGGAATGATGCAACTTGTATTTAAACATAAGCACCTTCTTTTTTAGCTATTGATTTGATATATTTTCACAACAAAGAAAGCAATCCATAAAACTCATAACCAAAAAATCGGGCACAAACTTTCGTTCATGCCCGATCAACTATCAACTAATAACTACAAACTAATTCTTCCCCTTCACATATTTCTCCAGCCACATATGCTCTTCCCACAACAGGTGAAGAATATTTTCTTTACCACGGTAACCATGTGCTTCATACGGTAAACTTACATAACGCACGTTGCCACCGTTGCCTTTCAATGCCTGGAACATCCGCTCACTCTGAATAGGATATGTTCCGGTGTTATCATCTGTATCGCCATGCACCAACAGGATCGGTGTTTTGAGTTTATGTGCATAGCTGAACGGACTCATATCAAAATACAATTGCGGAGCCTGCCAGTATGTACGGTCTTCGTTCTGGAAACTGAACGGAGTAAGTGTACGGTTGTATGCTCCACTGCGTGCAATACCTGCTTTGAACCAATTGGTGTGCGATAACAGATGTGCTGTCATAAACGCACCATAACTATGTCCGCCAACGCCTACACGTGTACTGTCGCCTACACCCATCGCAGCTAATTTATCAATGGCAGCACGTGCATTTAATTTCAACTGCTCAATAAAATCATCGTTTGGTTTTTTGTCGGGATTGGTACTAACAATGGGCATTTCTGCAGCATCCAATACCGCATAACCTTGTGTCACCCAAAAAATGGGGCTACCCCAACTGATGCGGGTAAACATATTTTGTGAGCCACGTACCTGTGCTGCATCACGTGCATTGGTAAACTCACGTGGGTATGCCCACATCAGCACCGGCAACGGACCATCTTTCTTTACATCGTATCCTTTAGGTAAATACAAATTGCCGGTTAAGTCAACACCATCGGCACGTTTGTAAGAAATTTTCTGTTTGCTGATACCATCTAGTTGCGGATACGGATTTTTAAAATCGGTGAGTTGTTTTCCACCTTCAGCCACAACACCCTTCAATGTTTTTAGATGATAGTTGGGCACTTCTGTTTGTGTTTCACGACGGGTGATTACCGTTAAACTGTTACGGTCAATGATATCAGTTACCACTTCGTATTCATCTTCTTTGCAACGCCAGATGATTTCGTTTTGTTTTGTTGCGAGATCAAAATAAGCCAGGTAAGGAAGATCACCTTTTGGTGATGCACCAGTGGTATTATTCATCAACAGTTTTCCATCTTTCGGAACTACCACTTCCCTGCCAAAACTGTTTTTTTCTGTAACAGGCGATCCCGGGTTGCCGTACAGATCGGTCATGCTGCGTTCCATCAGCATTTCCATTTCTCCTGTTGAAGGATTCCAACGGCTCATGCGCCCCATCACCTTACTGCGAAGCATTTCCTGCACAATGGCAAATGTGCTGTTGCCCCAGGTTACACCCGCATATCGCATTTTTGTTTTGAACAATTCTTTGGGCGTACCGGTAAATGGTGCAGATAATGCATACACGGCATCACGATACTCGGCAGTGTTTTTAATTAAACCACCATCCAATGGTTTACACCACACAACAGTGGCTGCTTCATCATCACGCCATTCAATGCCACGTGGTACATCGGCCACATTATCATTGCCCGAAGGTGCTGTTTCAGACGACGGAAGTTTAGCGATCTCTTTTACAAACTTGCCGTTTGCGTCGTGAACAGCGATTACAGAATTAAATCCGTTGGCAGGAACGACATAGGAAAACGGTTTACGGATCGTACGAACCAACCAATATTTTTTATCAGGCGATGCACTGATGGAAGTATAAATAGCCGGTTGATTGATCTTGGTTTCAACACCATTTACATTCTTCACCAATTGTGCAGTTGTAAAAAACTCAAACAATGATTCATCGTATGGTGATTTGATCATGTCCTGGTAAGTTGGACGTGGAGCGGCCTTGCCAAAACTTTCCTGCACCGTTGGACCGGGAGGAGTAATGGGACGCTTCGGCATAGCTGATGCAGGTTTGATGATGGTTTTGTAGAGCAAAGTGTTATCATCTAACCAACTGAATGCGGCACCTAATACTACGTTGAGTGGTGTTTTGTTCACTTTCGTGGCTTTTTGTGTAGCCACATCAATTACATACAAATCAACCTGCGAACCGGTGCTGTGTGTAAAAGCGATCTTTTTATCGTTTCTGCTCCACGACACACTGTTACCAAGCAAATTCGCTGGTAAACCGGTGATCTTGTATTCTTTTCCGGAAGCGATGTTTTTCAATGTAAAATTGTTGATGTAGTTCTGGCGGCTTTGTGAAAAGTTAGCCGGGTTGATACGTAACCCCGCAACCCGTACTTCCGGTTGACCTAACTCATCCACCAACGGATACATGTTCCGTTCGATCAGCAACATCCATTGGCCCTTACTGTCTACGCTTACTGCGGGAGTAGGTTTGGCCAGCGCCAGTTCCATAATATCTTTTGGCGGGAGTTGGTAATTCACTGCATCCTGAGCAAGCAGGTTGAGCGAAATAAAGAATGCGAACAAAAGGGATAATTTTCTCATGCGTACATCTGTTTTGCGATTTAAGTATTACAATTATCTGCGTCACGAAAAGGTACAAATAACTGTTTGTTCAGGATGTCGAATGTACTGATACCTCATCAATCGCAACAACCGTTCAACAAATTGTTTCGTTTGTCAGCTGTTTTGTTCAAATCCATACACAGTTTGTACTAACAGCTGTAAACAAACAAAAGCGGAATAAAAATATTTGTGATTTCAGTTTCTGCCCTTATTTTTGCGCCATGATTTTAAACGCACATACTCATCATCACCATACTTGCCCCACCAGGTAAGCCAGATGATGCGTTGTGTATAACAATAGTGGAAGGCTTACGGAAGTAGGCCTTTTTTTATTGTATGAATCGAACGACCGGCTTAATACAGACCTGACAGGTTAAGCCTGGTTGGCAAGATCGAAACAAAAAGAATTTTGCCTTATTTCATGAACCTGTCAGTTCAACTGTAAAACAATTATGATGCAGGAAAAAAAATATACACCACTGAGCGAACTGAGCGGTGGCAGCAACGACAAACCAGCGAAGCTTCGTATTGCTATCCAGAAAAGCGGACGCTTGTACGACGACTCTGTAAAACTGTTGAATGAATGCGGCATTGAATTACGCAATGTAAAAGACCGTTTGAAAACAGAAAGCGATACCTTCCCGATGGAAGTTTTCTTTCTGCGTGATGATGATATTCCGCAATACGTGGAAGATGGAGTTGCTGATATTGGTATTGTGGGCGAAAATGTATTGTTCGAAAAAAACAAGAAAGCAGAGATTGTTGAAAAACTCGGCTTTGGCAAGTGCCGTTTAAGCCTGGCGATACCCCGCAGCGAAACCTACCAGGGTGTGCAAAGCCTCGATGGCAAACGCATTGCCACCAGCTACCCGTTTTTAGTAAATGAGTTTTTGAAAAAGAACAAGATCACCGGCGAAGTACATGAGATCAGCGGCAGTGTGGAAATTGCACCGGGTATTGGTTTGGCCGATGTGGTGGTTGACTTGGTGAGCAGTGGTTCTACTCTTTTCATGAATGGATTGAAAGAAGTGGAAACCATTCTGCAATCACAATCGGTACTCATCAAAAACAACAAGCTCAACAAAGAACAGGAAATACTGTTAGATAAATTGCTGTTTCGTATCAAAGCGGTGAAGAAAGCAAAGCGTAACAAGTATGTGTTGATGAATGCACCCAATGAAAAGTTGAACGACATCATTGCACTTCTTCCGGGTATGCGCAGCCCAACAGTATTACCACTCGCAGAAGGTGGCTGGAGCAGCGTACACAGTGTGTTGAGTGAAGATGAGTTTTGGGAAAAAATTGAACAGTTGAAAGCAGCCGGTGCAGAAGGGATACTGGTGGTGCCGATTGAGAAGATGGTGATGTGAGCCCCCTCCTAAATCCTCCCCTAAAAGGGAGGACTTAAAAACAAAAAAACGTTTCGTTCCGTAGGTACGATTGAGAAATATGCAGATTATAAAACATCCAAAGAAAAGTGAATGGGGCAGGTTATTGAAACGACCCGCCATTGAATCTTCCTCGCTGGAAGCCGGTGTTACCAATATTTTACACCAGGTAAAAGCAAGTGGTGATGAAGCATTGAAACGGTTCTCCACCATTTATGATAAAGTGTCGGTTGATGAATTATTGGTTTCAACTGAAGAGATCGATGCCGCAGATACCCTGCTGAGCAGTGAACTGAAAGAAGCCATTGCATTGGCGAAAAAAAACATCGAGACCTTTCATGCAAAACAAACTGCTGTTGTTGAAAAAGTAGAAACCATGCCTGGTGTGGTATGCTGGCGCAAATCAGTCGCCATTGAAAAAGTTGGTTTGTATATTCCGGGGGGTACCGCTCCCCTCTTCTCCACCATTTTAATGTTGAGCATTCCCGCAAAAATTGCTGGGTGTAAAGAAATCGTTCTGTGCACACCTCCCGGTAAAGAGGGAAAAATCAATCCTGCTATTTTATACACAGCGAAACTGGTGGGCATCAATAAAATATACAAAACGGGTGGTGCGCAGGCCATTGCTGCCATGGCATACGGCACAGAATCAGTACCACAGGTATATAAAATTTTTGGCCCGGGCAATCAATATGTAACCTGTGCCAAACAACTGGTGCAGAAAGATGGTGTTGCTATTGACATGCCTGCAGGACCAAGCGAAGTATGTGTGATGGCTGATGATACGGCCAATCCTTCTTTTGTTGCATCCGATCTGCTTTCGCAGGCAGAACATGGTGTTGATTCGCAAGTGCTGCTGGTTAGCACTTCTGAAGCAATGATCGAAGCTGTGCTGGTTGAAACAGAAAAGCAACTGGAGCAATTACCTCGTAAGGAATTTGCTGCCAAAGCACTGGAAAACAGCAAAGCCATTTTGCTGCATACCACTGCTGAAATGATCGAGCTGGTGAATGAATATGCAGCCGAACATCTCATCATCAGTTGTAAGGATGAGGAAGCAATTGCTGAACAGATCATCAATGCAGGTTCTATTTTCCTCGGTAATTATTCACCGGAAAGCGTAGGTGATTATGCAAGTGGCACCAATCATACGTTGCCTACCAACGGTTATGCAAAAGCATACAGTGGTGTGAGCGTGGATAGTTTTGTCAAGAAGATCACTGTCCAGAAATTAAGTAAAGAAGGATTACAGCAGATTGGAAAAGCAGTGGAACTGATGGCAGAAGCAGAAGGATTACAGGCGCATGCGGAGGCAGTGAGGAAGAGAAGAAGTTTATAGTTGGTGGTTTTTAGTTTATGGTTACTCTGCTCAACTATCTACTATTGCTGAAATGCTGAATTACTATTGTTCATGTATCAAATATAGCCAGGTCTCCCCTCCCGGGAGGGGACTAAGGGGTGGGTTAACAAGTTGAAACGAAGAATTTACATATTGCTCGGTATTCCATCAGTACTTTCTGTGTTGATAGCTTTCCTTTTAACAGGTAGCGGGCATGGTTGGGTATCAGTCTTTTTCTTTTCATTTTTACCATTACTAATTACTCCCTTTACTGTACATGCCTATGTCAACAGCAAAAAAGGTATCTCAATCATCATACTTGGGTTGTATGTATTTGCTATATCCGCTCTTTATTTAGTGACATTGAAAGAAGGTAGAGAATATTTTGAAAGAGTATTTGGAGGACTGATGATTCTGTTTTTTATCTTTTGGCTTTCGCCTTTCATGTTAAATATTCATAACCTTTTTCGAAACACGCATAAATTACAATCTTAAAACATTCATCGTTGACCATTCACAATTCACCATAACATGTCATTCGATCTAAACAGTTTACTCAGAGAAAACATCAAAGCACTTGTTCCCTACTCTTCCGCTCGTGACGAATTTCACGGTGAAGCAAAAGTGTATCTCGATGCAAATGAAAACAGCATTGGTTCACCCTTATTGAAATGGTACAACCGTTACCCCGATCCACAGCAACACAAGATCAAAGAAAAGTTAGCTGCGATCAAAGGCGTTTCTCCCAAACAGATCTTTATTGGCAATGGCAGCGATGAATGTATTGATCTGCTATACCGTGCATTTTGCAATCCCGGTGTTGACAATGTGATCATATGTCCGCCTACATACGGTATGTATGAAGTAAGTGCCAATATCAATGATGTGGAATTGCGGAAAGCTCCTTTGCTGGATGACTTTCAGTTGAACCTTGCACACATGGAAACATTGGTGGATGAGCATACCAAACTAATCTGGATCTGTTCACCCAACAATCCAACCGGTAACAGCATTCATCTGGCCGATATTGAAATGGTGTTGAATAATTTTGATGGAATTGTAGTGGTGGATGAAGCCTATATCAACTTCTCCCGTCATCGTTCGCTGGTTACATTGCTTGCTGATTATCCAAATCTCGTAGTAATGCAAACACTCAGCAAAGCATGGGGATTAGCCGGTTTGCGTTTGGGAATGGCCTTTGCAAGTGAAGAGATCATCAGTGTATATAATAAGATCAAACCACCATACAATATCAGCGAAGCGGTACAGGAATTAGTTATAAAAGCGTTGGATAATGTGGAAGATGTAAATGAAATGATCAGAGAACTGGTGAAAGAACGCAAACGGCTGGAAGTAGAATTGCCCAGGCTTGCTGTTGTTGAAAAAGTATATCCTTCCGATGCCAATTTTCTGTTGGTAAAAGTGGTTGATGCAAGAGGCATTTATGAATACTTACTCGCCAACCAGATTGTTGTGCGGGATCGCAGTAAAGTATTGTTGTGTGAAGGATCATTACGTATTACTGTAGGAACTGCAAAAGAGAATGATGAGCTGTTAAATGCATTGCAGAAGTTTATCGTTTAAAAGTAATTTTATAACCGGAACTAAAATCAACATCGCAAAAAAACGGAACAATGAAACGAGTATTATTTATCGACAGAGATGGCACGTTAATTAATGAAGCCCCTCCTACTTATCAATTGGATTCTTTTGATAAACTCAGTTTCTACCCTGATGTGTTTTTTTATTTACGTAAGATCGCTGCCGAGCTTGATTACGAATTAGTGATGCCAACCAACCAGGATGGCATGGGCACCGATAGTTTTCCGGAAGATACTTTTTGGCCGGTACACAATTTTGTCGTGAAGAGTTTAGCAAACGAAGGCATTGTCTTTGCTGATGTATTGATCGACCGTACATTCCCGCATGAGAATGCGCCTACACGTAAGCCAGGCACGGGCATGTTTACCAAATACCTCAACAATCCGGAATATGATCTTGCCAATTCATTTGTGATTGGTGATCGTATCACCGATGTGCAGTTAGCAAAGAATCTCGGCTGCAAAGCCATCTGGATGAATATTGATGCCAATCTGGGTGCGGCTGAAATAAAAGACAAAGTGGATGAACTTCGTCAGTCAACCATTGCGTTGGAAACACCGCATTGGAAAGAAATCTATGAATTTCTGAAACTTGGTTTACGTACGGTAACGCATGAACGCAATACCAACGAAACAAAAATTAAAGTGGAGCTGAATGTCGATGGCAGCGGTAAAGCCAATATCCACACCGGGCTTGGTTTCTTTGATCACATGCTGGATCAGATTGCACGCCACGGCAAAATGGATCTCAACATTACCACCAATGGCGATCTGCATATTGACGAGCATCATACCATTGAAGACACAGGCATCGCCCTAGGTGAAGCATTTGGAAAAGCGCTGGCCGATAAACGTGGTATGGAGCGCTATGGTTTTGCCTTACCCATGGATGAAGCGGATGCAAAAGTGCTCATCGATTTTGGCGGACGTAACTGGATCGTCTGGAATGCAACATTCACCCGTGAGAAAATTGGCGAAATGCCAACCGAAATGTTTTTTCATTTCTTCAAATCGTTCAGCGATGCAGCAAAGTGTAATCTCAACATCGAATGCCATGGCGATAATGAACATCATAAAATCGAAGCCATTTTCAAAGCATTTGCCAAAGCCATCCGTATGGCGGTAAAACGGGATCCGTTGAGCAATTACCTGCCTTCAACCAAAGGTGTGTTATAAGTGTAAAGTAAATCCGAAATAAATCTTTTTTCTGAAACAGGAAACAGAAAATAAAAGCAGAGGCTTCAAGAGCTTCTGCTTTTTTCGTTCATCAATTATTTGCGAAAGGTAAAACCAACAGGCACCTTCAGTTCATCGTAATCATACATATTTATGAACAGGAAAATTGGGTTTTCCAGGCCTTCGTAAGATACCTCATACCTGTCGAGCAGCCCAACACCATTAAAACCGTTTGGTGATTTAAACGCACAGCAGCTTCCTTTACGTACATACGTGACTGTTTCTCCATTAGGGCCCAGCAATGCATTTAAGAAACGGCGTTCATTCAACGGCCCGCTGTTTTCCTGTACGCCGCCCACCTTGATGGGGTTGTTCTGATCGTAACCATAGGTTTTATCGGTTGTAACATTGCTCAGCGCAAAGGTGCTTTTGTCAAGCATGGGAAAATCGATCTTTGTCTTTTGTGTAGTACCGGCTGAGGGTGAAGACGCCTGGGTTGTTTTCTTTGTGCCGGAACAGGCACTGCATAATACGAACAAGAGGCACAGGCTGCAGAAACTGAGGATTCGCATAAGTTGTTGTTTTTAGTGAGATGCACGGTTTCCTGAAATTACACAATCCTGCAATAAAAATCAGGAAACTGTATGATTGATAGTTTAACAGGTACTGACAACTGTCATAACCGGAGTTGAAACTAAAAAATACTTTTATTCTATAAAACTCAGGTATATGAAAACGATTCTTGTGCCGGTTGATTTTTCTTCAACATCCCTCAACGCTGCTTCTTATGCATTACAATATGCCAAACAGGTGGGCGGCAAACTTATGTTGATTCATGCGTTTCAGGCTCCGTTGGTGTATCCACTCTACCAGGGCATAGAAATTACGCCCGATGGAATGCGTGAAATCAATAAACGTGAATTGAAATTATTGGCTGATCAGTTGTCGGAACTGGAACCGCTCGTTAAAGTGGAGCATATGCTTTTTGATGGCAAACTGCTGGATGTGATTCAGGAATTGACCGATGCCATGCAGGTTGCATTCATTGTAATGGGCATTACAGGCGCTGGAAAATTGAAAGAAACCCTGATCGGTAGCAATACGCTGGCTGTAGCCCGTAATTGTAAAGTGCCGGTATTGATTGTGCCTGAAAATGCAACATTTAAAAAGATCAATGATGTGGGGCTTACTACCGATTTCAGAGATGTAGTGAATACTATTCCTGATGACCTTGTGAAAGAACTCATTAAATCAACGGCTGCTAAACTGCATGTATTGAATGTTGATTTTAAAAACAGGCAATGGACGCCCGATACTCCTTTCCAAAGTGGATTGATTGAAACCATGTTCAGTCATTACCATCCACAATATCATTTTATTGATAAGGAAAATATGGTTGATGGATTGAATGAGTATGCAGAAAAATACAGTATTGAATTGTTATTGGTAATACCGCAAAAGCATAACCTGGTAGAACGAATTTTTTCAGGAAGCCATACAAAAGAGCTGGTGTTTCACAGCAAAGTACCGGTGATGGTGATGCACGAATGATGAACCGTCAGATCGCCTGCCGGGTTTTGATCTCGATATATTTGTTGATGGTATTTACCGTTACGTTTTCAGGAGCCGTTAAAATACTCAGGATGCCTGCGTTCTGCAGTTCCTTAACGATCAACTGTTTTTCGTGCATGTATTTCCCGGCAATTGTTTTTACATATAGGTCTTCAATATCATCAACCTGCTGTACTGCCACCTGCTTCAACTCGGTGTTTTCAAAAAACACAAGTAGTAACAAGTGATACTTGGCAATACGTTTCAGGTATTGCATTTGCCGTTGCATGCCGGCCAGCGATTCAAAATTTGTAAACAGAATCAACAGGCTGCGTTGTTTAATACTTGCACGGATGCGTGTGTAGAGCAATTCAAAATCCGATTCAAGAAAAGCTGTTTGCTGGTTGTACAGCAATTGTAATACTTTTTCTAATTGCACGGGTTTGCGGTCGGCCGCCAGCACCGATCCCATTTTATTACTGAATGTGAGTAACCCGAATTTATCCTGCCGGTGCAATGCCACGTTACACATCACGAGGCTGGTGTTAATGGCATGGTCAAGTAATGTAAGATCATTGAATGGCATTTTCATCAATCGCCCTTTGTCAATGATGCAGTACACCTGCTGACTTTTTTCATCGGTGTATGAATTCACCATCAGCGATGTTTTGCGTGCCGTGGCTTTCCAGTTGATGTTACGAACATCATCGCCCTGTACATATTCTTTTACCTGTTCAAATTCCATGCTGTGACCGATCTTTCGCAAACGTCGGTTTCCTGCTTCTTTTGTTTGTGCAGCTTCAGCCTGTAGTTGATACTGTCGCATGCGGATGAACGAAGGATAAACAGGCACCATGCGTTCTTCTGCACCAACAAATTTCCGTTCAATCAATCCCAGCAGTGATTGCACAAATACCTGCACTGTACCAAACTGGTATTCGCCCCTTTCAACCGGACGCAGATGATATGGCAGCACACGCATTTCACCGGGCTTCAGTTGCAGCTTCAGCGAGAAATCTCTTTTCTGAAACTGCATCGGCAACTCATCAATGATCTCCAGGTTGATTTTGAACGGGTACCTGTTTTGCAATTGAAGATGAACAGGATTTTCATCACCATTACTTAACCGTTCAGGAAGCTTTCGTTCGATTAATGGTTTGCGGTTGATCACAAACAGAAAAAAGAGATCGGCTGCTGTGGCTATACAAAGCAACAGAAAAAATACCTGTGCCGGCATTTCAAACACAGGAAAAAAGAAAGCGACAAGGAACAGGCAAATGTTGATAGCCAGCAATTGAAAAAAACGATTGCTGATGTACAATGTCTTCAGCACAAACTGCGACAGTACATACATTCCTACACCTGATAAAAGCAGCAGCCAGAACATGTTATCTTGGAACCTCCAGTGATTTAATGATACGATCGATCAGTTCATCGGCGGTAACACCTTCCATTTCTTTTTCCGGAGTCAGAATAATACGGTGACGCAACACATGCGGTGCCACTTCAATAATATCTTCCGGTGTAATAAAGTCACGCCCACGCATAGCCGCAAATGCTTTGGAAGCTTTTACAATAGCCAGCGATGCACGGGGCGATGCTCCTAAGAAAAGTGATGGGTTATTTCTTGTTTCGTTTACAATGCGTGCAATAAACTCAAGCAGTTTGTGCTCTACCACAATTTGCCGGATGGTTTCCCGGTATTGTGCAATATCTGCTGCCGACAATACTTTTCCAATTTCATGCAGGAGGTGACGGTTATCGGCCTGGTGCTGATTGGTAAGAATGATCACTTCTTCTTCTAATGTTGGATAGCCCACTTCAATTTTAAACAGGAAACGATCAAGTTGTGCTTCGGGTAAGCGATACGTTCCTTCCTGGTCAACCGGGTTTTGCGTGGCCAGCACCATAAATGGCACTGTCATTTGATACGTTGAACCATCTACTGTTACCTGTCGCTCTTCCATTACTTCAAACAAAGCCGATTGTGTTTTTGCCGGTGCACGGTTGATCTCGTCAATCAACACAATATTGCTGAACAAAGGCCCGGCTTTAAACTGAAAGCTCGCTTCTTTGGGATTAAATACAGATGTGCCCAATACATCACTCGGCATCAGATCGGGTGTAAACTGGATACGTGAAAAGTCTGCATCAATCAGTTTTGCCATCAGCTTTGCTGATAATGTTTTGGCAACACCGGGTACACCTTCGATCAAAATATGTCCATCGGCCAAAATACCTGCGATCATCAACTCCACCATCTGCTCCTGCCCTACAATTACTTTACCTACTGCTTCACGAATGTTGGCAATTGCATTGTTGAGTTGTGTAAGATCGGTTCGCTGTTCAAAAAATTGATTTTCCATGAATGCTTTTATTAATTTTTATAACTCTTCAAACTGTTTTAAGTACGAGGTACAAAGTTAGAAGTACACATTGTACCTCTTACCTCGTACTTCGTATTTCATATTTATTGCTAATGAATTGTTGTATCCGGTTATTATACTCCAGTAATTCTTCATCACTCACGGTATACGATTCCTGCA
>CAYMSG010000042.1:0-14026 GCA_964392955.1 uncultured Chitinophagaceae bacterium
GAGGCGGTTTCTGTTTTACCGCAGGCTGTTAAGCAGGAAAACCCACATGTTAAATGGACTGCCATCAAAGGCATGCGAAACCGTTTGATTCATGAATATTTCGGTACAGATCTGCAGCTGGTATGGAATGTGATTCAGGATGGATTACCAGAATTAAACATTCAATTAAAAGAACTCCATGCGGTTCTTTTGGAAAAAAAGAATTAGCACACGAATTTCCTTGTTAACAGCTCAAGTGTTTGTTCGAGTTTCGATGGTTTTAGCTTGCATTCCCACACCGTTATCACATTCCAGCCTTCTTTCTTTAACTGCTTCACTGCCTTTTCATCATTGGTTTTGTTCTTCGCAATTTTTTCGGTCCACCACTCCGTTCTTGTTTTGGGAATGGTAAAGTACCTGCAGTTGTTGTGGCCGTGCCAGAAGCAACCGTGTATGAAGATGACGGTTTTGTATTTGGGTAATACGAGATCGGGTTTACCGGGTAAGCTGTTGTCGTGGAGTTTGTAACGAAAGCCCTGTGCATGCAGGTATTTCCGCACCAGCAGTTCGGGCTTTGTGTGTTTGCCTTTGATCTGCTGCATATTGAAACGCCGCTGTTGCTGTGTATGTACTTCTGCCACGCATTAAAGATAGAAGCAATTTGCAATGGGCAATGGGCAAGTTGAAAGCCGGTAGTCTTTAATCGGTAGTGGAAAGGCAAAGAGGCAATCGACAATGGGCAATAGACAACGGGCAAGAAATACACAAGAGGGAAAAGACCTGCTGCTGTTTTCATGCGGAGAGAAGGAGAACGCTGAGGTTTTCTTCTCTGCGAACCCGGTGTCCTCTGTGTGAGCATTTCTTCTTCAAGCGTTCAGGCCGGTGGAGCCGGACCGGCCGTACAAACTGCTTTCGAAAGCTAATAAATTTAGTATCTTGTGTCCAATTACTCACTTATTTATTGTCTATGAAAAAAGAGCTGATCGCCGAACTGTTCGGTCAATTTGAAAACGCCTGTTATGAGTACAAGGGTATTGAATGCTGGAGTGCAAGGGAATTACAGGAAGTTTTTGCCTATACGAAATGGGATAATTTTCTGAATGTAATTGAGAAAGCAAAGAAGGCATGTGAGCAGGCCGGAGAGAATATAACGGACCATTTTGCCGCTATCGGGAAAATGGTTGTTTTAGGTAGTGGTGCCGAGCGGGAACTTGAAGATATTGCTCTCACAAGGTATGCCTGCTACTTAGTTGCGCAGAATGGCGACCCGTCGAAACAGTCCATTGCTTTTGCGCAAACGTATTTTGCGGTACAAACAAGGAAGCAGGAAATTATTGAACAGCGCCTGCTGGATGTGGCCCGAGTGAGTGCCCGTGAGAAATTAAGTAAGAGTGAGAAGAAGCTGTCGGGCATCATTTATGAACGTGGTGTTGATGAAAAAGGATTTGCATTGATCCGTTCAAAAGGAGACCAGGCTCTGTTTGGTAGTTACAGTACCAATGATATGAAAAAGAAACTGGGCGTGCCTGCTGCCCGTCCGCTTGCAGATTTTTTACCTACGCTTACGATTAAAGCAAAAGATTTTGCAACAGAGCTTACCAGCCATAATGTTACTGAAAAAGATTTGAAAGGAGAACAGGCTATCAGTAAAGAGCATGTTGAAAATAATGTTGCTGTTCGCAAGATGTTGAAAGAACGTGGTGTGATGCCGGAGCAACTACCAGCAGCAGAAGACGTGAAGAAGCTGCAACGTAAACTGGAGGCGGATGAAAAGAAAATACTGAAGGGGGTGAAGAAGAAAAAATAAACAATAATAAGCAGGACACAAGGGACAAGGCACAAGGGATAAGACACAAGGTACAAGGAAGAAACAAGGGGCAAGTAGTTGGATGTAAAAATCAATTAACAATAGACAAAACTGCAACAGGCAAATCACAACTACGTTTTTCTCTGCGATCCCTGTGTCCTCTATGTATGCATTTCTTCTTCAAGCGTTCAGGCCGGTGGAACCGTCCCGACCGGGTGAACGCCCTGCTAACGCTGCTGCCGCTGTGTGAGCTGGAATAAACAATTGGCAATTGGCAATGAGCAACAGGCAAGAAAAGGCAAGAAATACAAAAGTTGAAAAGACCTGCTGCTGTTTTCACGCTGAGAGAAGAAGAACGCTGAGGTTTTCTTCTCTGCGAACCCTGTGTCCTCTGTGTGAGCACTTCGTCTTCAAGCGTTCAGGCCGGTGGAAACGTCCCGACCGTGTGTACGCTCTGTAAATGCTGCTGCCGCTGTGTGAGCTGGAATAAACAATTGGCAATTGGCAATGAGCAACAGGCAAGAAAAGGCAAGAAATACACAAGGGGAAAAGACCTGCTGCTGTTTTCATGCGGAGAGAAGGAGAACGCTGAGGTTTTCTTCTCTGCGAACCCCGTGTCCCCTGTGTTAGTATTTCTTCTTCAAGCGTTCAGGCCGGTGCAACCGTCCCGACCGAAAAAAGCACCAACCTTTCGATTGATGCTTTGCAACTGTTGTGAGTGGTATGTTTATTTCAATGCCCGCCGGTACTGGCTGTACCAAACAATTTTACCGCCTTTCACCTGGTTAATATCGTGGTACTGTGCCGAATCAACACGGCCATCCTTGTACACATCCACCTGTTTGTACCAGGTAACCACAAAGCTGTCGTTCTTATCGGTGCTGCGCATACGCTCCCAGGCCTGCATATCAATGGTTACACTACGCAGGCTGTCACGTGACTTAGACCAGAAGCTACGCAGTTCGGCATTGCTGTAATTTTTACTCACGCCATCGGAATGGTCAACCCATGCCGTATCGCCCATGGTATTCATGAGGGCATCCATGTTGCCATCGGCCCAATGTTTATAACTCAGCAGTACAAGTTTCAAATCGTCATCGCTAACGTTGCGGTCCCAACTGCTGCTGTAGCTGGCTTTGTAGGGCAGATCGGTTGGTGTTGATGCAGCAGGCGTACTGGCAGCATCGGTTGTTTTTTCTGTTTGATTGTTACAGGCAAGTATTAATCCAATAATGCCTGCCGCAAGAAATACATGTTTCATGTGTTGTCGGTTTTGGGTTTTGAAATTGAAGTGAGTAGCCATCAAAGGGCGGGAAGCGTGCCGCAGCAATCAACGGGGTGGGGTTCTGTTACAGTAAGGTAGTGATTGCTTTCGGTATTGGAAAGAACCGGTTCATTATTTTATAACACACGCTTGTTTGCTTTTACGGCTGTATGTTGAGTAATTCTGTCAAAAGGCTGTATTGTTTTTCTACAGTTCATGTGTTGTGGTTTTTAAATGCTTTCTTTGCAACCTTATTTCATTTATTCTATTTTACGTTTCTCATGACAGCGATTCTCTTGTTTTTTACTTTGCATTGGTTTTTAAGTTTGTTCTTTCACTCGTTCTTTCTTCATCGTTATGCTTCCCACCAGATGTACACGGCCCGGCCGGGATGGGAAAAAACATTTTACTTTTTAACCTGGTTTGTACAGGGCTCTTCGTTTCTGGTACCACGTGCCTATGCCGTGATGCATCGCATGCACCATGCTTACAGTGATACAGAGAAAGATCCGCACTCGCCGCATTTCTTTAAAGATATCTGGCAGATGATGGTGCACACAGCACGCATCTTCAGTGGTTTTGTTACAGGCAAAAATGTACCCGATCCTGAATTTACACGGGAGTACTTACCGGTATGGGATAAGCTGGATAAGTTTGGTCATAACAATATTACCCGTGGGTTTTTTATTGCCGGTTATGTAGCGTTCTATTTCTTTTTTGCGCCCAGCTTCTGGTGGTTCCTGTTGTTGCCGATTCATTTTTTGATGGGGCCTATACAGGGTGCTATTGTCAACTGGTTTGGTCATAAAATGGGTTACCGTAATTATAAAATTGAAGACCACAGTAAGAACACCACGCCCTGGGGTGTGTTGCTGATGGGCGAATTGTTTCAGAACAATCACCACAAGGATAAAGACAATGCCAACTTTGCACGCAAGTGGTATGAGTTTGATCTTACGTTTTTAATTATGCGTGTGATGCATGCCTTGCGTATTATCCGGCTCAAGCCGGTGCATTTGCCGCAGAGCAAACAGCAGAAATAGTTTTACTACTGATTATGATGAAACGGCCATTGGATTTTTTCTGACGGCCGTTTTTTTGTGCCACAGATGGACGCTGATGAACACAGATAAGAATTGGCAATGGTCAATAGGCAATAAGCAAAACGGAAGAGATAATGTATGCTTGAACATTGCCTGTTGTTTATTGCCGATTGCCTGTTGTTCAACAGGTCATGATTTCTTAACACAGAACGCTGTAACAAAACGGTACTTCGTTGTACCAATGTAGAAAAAGAAAAACATGACAACTGACAACACAACTCCGAAAGACATCAGCCCCGCTGTTAACCGCTGGGGTTATGTGGCGTTTGTAGTAGTAAGTCTTTATTTTCTGTTTGTAAGCAACGATATTTTTACTGCCGCCTCCAACCTGGGCATTGCGTTGATCTTTGATCCGTTTAACCCGGCTGTTAAGTGGACTGAGCGAAAAACCTGGCAGAAGGGATGGCTGTTGGTGCATGTGTTACTCACCCTTGGTTTATTCCTATACGGTTTGCTAATAAAGCGTTAATGCAAATAGTTGATAAGCGGTGTGCCGTTCATCATGTATTGATTGCATAGTCTTGCGTTGTTGTATACTTTGCCATGGTGCAACACATTGAGTTTGTTCATACCGATCATTTCGAAACCAATTACTACCGGCATTATGTAACGGGGCCGCTGGCTTTGTTCATTGAGTTTTTCTGGCAAACAAAGTTTGAACATCTCTGGCAGAAATATCCCAATGGGTTCAGTGATGTATTGTTTCCCAATCTTGGTTACTCTTACCTCATCAACCTTGGTACGCCGTATTCCATGCAGATCGAACAGAACAGGCAACAGCTGCGGGGCGATGGTTTTTTACCAAGGCTCAATAATATCGAAGCATTTCATCAGCCGGGCAATGTGGTGTTTGGGATCAAGTTTAAAGTAAGCCCGGTGATCTTTGAGAAGAAAGTAAACTTTTCGGAATACAGCGGCACCATGTTTCCCCTGAGTTACCTGATGGAGCAAACGGTGATCAATCATGTAAAACAACTTCCTTCGTTCGAAAAGCGGGTGCAGTATTTAACCCAGCATTACGAGCAGATCGTGGAGCAATACCAGGGTTCGTTAAAACCCATCAGCATTGTTACCTCCATTTTACAAAAAGCGGTGATCGATAACCGTTTTCATACAGCGGTGGAAGAGCTGGCCCTGCAGCACCATGTTTCCACCCGCACACTCCAGCGTTATTTTGAAACCAGTACCGGCCTCAGCAGCAAACAGGCCCTGCAGGTACTGCGCATACGCAAGGCCGTTAGTCATATCATTACCCGTCCGCAATCGTTTCACTACGGGGTCTATGGCTATTACGATTACAGTCATTTCTACAAACATCTCCGCCAGTTTTTACAGAAAGACAGCCTGGTACATTTACAACCGCATTTACAGTTACTGCAACTTGCACGGAAGAAAGAGTTACGGTAGAAAGGCACAAGGTTCAAGAAAATCAATGCAAGGCACAAGGAGCAAGAAAGAAAAATCCAAAATCCAAAGAACAAGGAACAAGTAAAGACTACAAGAACATCCCCGTCTGACTAATTCATCCGGGCAGGCAAGAGAAAAATACAAACTCCAAGAAACACAGGAAGACAATGAGCAATAGACAAAAATGCAAAGCATGTTGACGTTTCAAGCTTTGCCTGTTGCCTGTTGACTATTGCCTATTATTTTTCTCAGCAAGCTGAGAAAAAAAGAGGGCCGGCAAGACTACCAGCCCGATATCAACATGAGAAAAAATGTAGAAGGTTACTTGCGTCACAGATCAAACGGATTCAACTGATGTTCACTGATCTCATCATGCTTATCACTCCAATCACATCATCAGCGGTTTTTATTGTGCACGCTGGCGTTCTTCTTCCGATGCGGTTGTTCTTCTTCTTGCCTGTGCCACTTTATTATTGCCGAAGCGATACGTGAAGCTGAGGTTGGCAACTCTTGTTTCACGGTACGCTCTCCATATTTCAATATAGTTGTTGTAGGTGATGGTGGCACGTGGCAGGTTGGTCCAGAAAATATCGGTGATGTTGAACCGCACCTGTCCTTTTCCTTTCCACAGTGTTTTTTGTACACCTGCACCCACAGCCCATTGCGGACGCATCACCATAAATCCATATTGTCCGCCGGAATTATAATTTCCAAACAGTTCACTGCTCCATCCTTTTCCGAATGTAAAAGTATTGTTGGTGCTCATGCTAACAACGGCTTTACCATTATTTAACGTTGTACCGGCCAAGTTACCGTTGAAGTGGTTGTAAAACACGTTGAGGTTGTTCATCATGTTCCACCATTTGTTAAGGCGGATGGGAGCAGCAACGGTTAACCCGTAGTAATCAGAGGAGGTGAGGTTCACCGGTATCTGTACAGTAATGTTATCATCACTCGGAATATTCGGGAACACATCTTTGAATCGTGTAATCACAATGTTCTGATTGTTCTTTGTTCTGCTGTAACCCAAGGTGAAGTTGATGTTCTTCATGGTGTAATTCAATTCATAACTCCAGGTAAACTGTGGCAGCAACGATGGGTTACCGGTTGAATAGGTTGTTACATCAATCAAAAACAGGAAGGGGTTGAGCTGTGAATAGTTCGGCCGGTCGATACGGCGACTAACGGACACGCCTACTGTATGATCTTCGTGCAGTTTGTAATTGAAGAAGGCTGTGGGAAATAACTGTGTGTACGATGAATCCCAGCTTACATTTCCTTTCACCTGTTTTGTTTTAACATTGGTGTTCTCAGCACGCAACCCGACCTGGAAATCAAACTTCTTGTATTCTTTTTTGAAGTTGGCATAGACCGCATTGATGTTTTCATCGTAATAAAAATGATTGGTCTTGTTTTCATCATCCACCGGTGAGCCACTGCTCATATCAAAAAAGCGTGCATCATTATCGGCATGTACCAGGCTTGTTTTAAAGCCGGCTTCAAAGCGTGCTTTGTTTTTGAACGGATGCACATAATCGGCTTTGGCAGTTGCCAACCGGAGTATCCCATCCTGGAAACCATCGAGTATATAATCGGGATTCAACTGGCCACCGTTGAGATTGTAATACTGCGTAGCCACACGGGAATCATTATTGGAACCGAAATAGCCGAGGTCTATATCAGCTGTTAATTCTTTTCCTGTACTGTCGAATGTATGTTTGATGTTGAAGTTTCCAACAGCATTGCGGTTGTTGTTCCTGTTTTTCGATTGTGTACGGAATGTAAACACCGGTTGCTTGGCTGCATCAATTACAATCGAGCTGTTGTTATTGTATGGATTGATAAAGTTGAGGTTGCTGTTTACCACAAACCCGATCACTGTTTTTTTGGATGGAAAGAAATCGGCACCAATACGCAGCGTATGTAAATCGAGTGGAATTTTGGTGTAATTATTTTTTTCATCCTTCCCGGTAAACACACCGGCATCGGTATAAAAATTCCGATCCAGTAAAAGATTATTGAGGTTCATGCGGTAGGCGTAGTTGTAACTGCCAAACAGGTTCATGAATTTGTTACGCTGGTTAAAATTGATACCACCATTTGCCTTTGGATATACCCCTTGTCCGTAACCGGCAGTAATGCTGCCATTGGTACCAAAGCGCTGGTCTTTTTTCATACGGATATCAATGATGCCTGCATTACCGGCTGCATCATATTTGGAAGAAGGGTTGGTGATGAGATCAATGCGTTCGATAGCATTCGATGGCAGGCTACGTAAATAATTTACTAAGTCTGCTCCGCTCATCGGTGTTGGTTTTCCATCGATCATGATGATCACACCGCTGCGGCCACGCATGCTCAGGTTATCATTTGCATCAATTAAAATTCCGGGAGAGCGTTCCAGTACATCAAAAGCAGAACTGCCTGCATTCACCACACTGTTCTCCACATTCACTACAATGCGATCTCCCAAGCGTTGAATAAACGGTTTGCGACCGGTTACTTCAATCGTTTTTAATTGGGTAGCTGATGGACGAAGTGTAATGTTAGCTGCTGCAACAGCTGATTGCTGTTCTGAAATACTGATGAGGGATGAAATTTGTTTTTCATGATTCACCAGGCTGGTGCGGATGAAATAATTTCCGAAGGGTAGCTGTTCAAATTCCACCAGCCCGGTTTTATCTGACAGTGCTGTTTTTACCAATGAAGAATCCCTGCTGCGCAGTAATTCAGCCGTTGCATTTTCAACGGGCTTTTGTTCTTCATTGAAAATGCGGACTGTAATTTTTCCACGAACTGTTGTTTGCGCAACAGAAATCATGCAAACAAAAAAAGTGATGATAAGGCTTAACGTAATTTTCATTTGTTCAAGTGTTGTACTACACCCGAATCAACAGCAAGCTGTTTATGAAAACAATACGATACGAATATGGTGTTGTTCCATATTGCATGATGATCCGGTTCAACAAATGTTGCTGAAAAACGAATACTATCGTAGCAATTAATGACAGGCAGTAAAACGAAAAAGATAAATGGAGTTAACAGAATGAAAAAGCTGTCAGAAATTTACAGAAATAAAGCTGCGTGTTTCTTAACGTCCCATATACACCATCAGTATCTGCACATCACTCGGGTTTACACCAGAGATGCGTGATGCCTGTCCTAATGTTTGTGGTTTGATTTTTTTAAACTTCTGCAATGCTTCTGTACTGAGTGAAGAGAGTTTGTTATAATCAAAGCTGGCAGGAATTTCAAGATCTTCCAGCTGGCTCATCCGTTGTACCAGTTCTTTTTCTTTTTCAATGTACACATTGTACTTCACCTGTATCTCGGCCTGCTCTGCAATTTCTGCGGCAGGCGTTCCCGTTAGTTGTTGTAAGGTGGGTGAAGCATTGATGAGTTGTTGTAATGAAATACCTGGACGTAACAGAATTTGTGCTGCTTTTTGTTTCTGCGTTAACGGAGCACTGTTGTTTGCTTCCAGGAAATGGTTGATCTCTTCCGGTGTTAATGAAATATCGTTGAGTGTTTGTTTGATCTTTTCTACTGCTTCCAGTTTGGTTTTTGTTTTATCCATCCGTTCCGCTGTTGCCAATCCCATTTTGTAACTGAGTTCGGTTAAGCGCAGATCGGCATTATCCTGCCGGAGTAATGTTCTGTATTCTGCACGACTGGTAAACATGCGATAAGGTTCATCGGTTCCTTTGCTGATTAGATCATCGATCAACACACCAATGTATGCATCACTCCGTTTCAAAATAAACGGATCCTGTTCTGTTGCTTTTAAATGTGCATTGATACCAGCCATTAAACCCTGGCAGGCTGCTTCTTCGTAACCGGTGGTACCGTTGATCTGTCCGGCAAAAAAGAGGTTCTGCACCTGTTTTGTTTCGAGGGAATAAGTAAGCTGTGTAGGTGGAAAGAAATCGTATTCAATGGCATATCCCGGTCGGAACATGCGGGCATTTTCAAAACCCACCACTTTACGAAGCGCTTCGTATTGAACCTGTTCCGGTAATGAGGTTGAAAATCCATTCACATAGATCTCCACAGTATTCCAGCCTTCCGGTTCTACAAAGAGTTGATGACGCTCCCGTTCTGCAAAGCGGTTGATCTTGTCTTCAATACTGGGGCAGTAGCGGGGACCTGTTCCCTGTATCCGTCCCTGGTACATCGGACTTCTGTCGAAACCTGTTTTTAAAATATCGTGTACTGCAGCACTGGTATAAGTAATGTAGCAACTCCTTTGCTCAGCAGGTTTGATGATGGGCACATTCATGTACGAGAAGCCGGTGATCTCCTCATCACCTTTTTGTTCTTCCATTCTGGAATAATCAAGGCTTCGTCCATCGATCCGGGGAGGAGTGCCTGTTTTTAAACGGTCGCTTTCAAAACCCAATTCCACCAACTGTTCGGTGATACCGGTTGCTGCTTTCTCTGAAATTCGTCCACCGCCCAATTGCTTTTCGCCAATATGAATAACGCCGTTGAGGAAAGTACCGCTGGTAACCACCACTGCTTTGGCTTTGATTTCGTGGCCCAGGCCTGTTACCACACCATAGCAACGACCATCCTTCACCAGCAACTGCCGCACCATATCCTGGTAAAAGTCCACATTGGGGGTTTGCTCCAGCATTTCCCGCCAGGTGGCAGCAAAGAGCATCCGGTCGTTTTGAGTACGTGGGCTCCACATAGCCGGACCTTTGGAGCGGTTGAGCATCCTGAACTGGATCATGCTTTTATCGCTTACAATTCCACTGTAACCGCCGAGGGCATCTATTTCCCGTACGATCTGTCCTTTTGCAATACCGCCCATGGCCGGGTTACAGCTCATTTGGGCAATGGTTTGCATGTTCATGGTAACAAGCAACACCTTGCTGCCCATATTGGCAGCAGAAGCCGCCGCTTCACAACCGGCATGGCCGGCACCAACTACTATTACATCGTATTCTGGAAACATAGGCGGCAAAGTTAGCCAACTTGTTTTTGATTCGTTATCTGAACTGGAGCGCAGGTACTAACGACCGAGTTTTTTAATGAGCTCAGCTTCTCTTTTCACTTCTTCGATATCTCTACCCGTATTCAATAATTCAAATTCGTAGGAAGTAAAGCCTTCGACATGATCCAGGTATTCCTTGTGATTACGGAGAAAGGCTGCCTGGCTGGAGGAGGAAATACGTTCTGTTGTTTCAATACTGCTGATTTTCTCCAGCAGCTCCCCGCAAACAGCATAACCTGTTTCGTTGTATAAGCGATGGAAGTACTCTTTCGCCAGCAACACGTCGATACGGTTGCCACCTTCCTTGCTTTTGTCGATTCGTTCTACACGGATATTGGTGAAGTTCCAGCAAAGCTTTAAGTCATGATCATTCTCAAAATCAAAATAGGCGACAGGCACCACATGTTCAAATTGCCAGCTTGTTCCAAAATTCTCCCAAGCAAGTTCCGGGGTGAACTGTATTTCAATCCAGTTGCGGAAGCTTTCAATGTCCAAACCAAAGTAAGCTGCATACCCAACACAGGGGTTGCGCTCCAACAGGTACCTTCTGAGAGCGATCTGCCACTTTCGTTTTTCTCTGAGTTTTATGAGTGAAGGGGTCACTTCAGTTTGGGCAGTCCATCTTTTCCGGGGCATATATTCTTATTTGAAGCAAAGGTACTGTTTCACGAAACACAGTTTCAGGGTGAAACTGTGTTTCGTGAAACTTATTTACAGCCGAAATCCTGTACGAGGACCATTTTTTCTTTGCCGGCCTGCATGAACGAAACGCCCATGAGGTTAAAATTGGGATCCAGCAGATTCTTACGATGACCCTTGTCCCTCACTCCTTTATCAATGAGCAGGAGAATGAGTGCGCCTAAGGGGTCAGGCGATCCAGTAAAGACATTTTCCGCACCACAGCGGTAAGCTCCGGCTTCCTTGATCCGTTCTATAAAGTCTTTCCCGGAAGAAGATTGGTGGGAAATAATTCCTCCCCTCTTCTTTAAATCAGCCGCATGCTCTTGGGCCATTTTGATCAATCCCCTATCAGGCTGTAAAAAAGACATCTGTGCCTTCGCCTGTTTTAAATCTGAAACAAGTGATTTGCTGTCTGCGGAGTTCGCTTCAGGAAACTGCAACAAGAACTCTTGCAGCACTGTTTCGCCAAACGATGCAGGGTTTTTCCGCATAAGATTGGTCCAGTAAAAGAATTCCTGTTCAGCAACTGATAATGTGTTGAATAGCGGACTGGAGGATAATTGATTCCAGACAGAAGTATCCCTGTTGTTCTTATAAACAAAGGGTTTGTCCTGCAGTACAATAACACCCTGAGCTGTAGTTGAAACTGTTAGTAACAGAAAGAGGATCGAATAAAGGAACCGCATCATTCAGGCTTTTGCATACAAACGCAAATAGTGGTCCTCCCGTTCACGCATCTTCTTAATTTGTTGTGAAGACTTGTCGTTATAACCTGTTAAATGCAGACAACCATGAAAGACAACTCTGTGCAGCTCGTCTTTGAAGCTGATGCCCGCCGTTTTTGCATTTTCTTTCACCCGGTCAATACTGATGTATAGTTCTCCTGAAACCGGTTCCCCCTTTGCAGATAAAGGGAACGTGATAATATCAGTGTAATAATCATGCTGCAAAAAATTTCTGTTGATCTCCAGCAATGCATCATCCGTACAGAAAATAATATTGATCTTTTGCAGACGGTGTTGTTCACTTCTGAAAAGTTTTACAATGAACTTTTTTAATATGGTCCGTTTGGGAAAATTGAACCGTACATCCTGGTAAAAAAACTGAACGGGGGTCGTTGTCATTATTCTCCAAAATTCGGAAAACTTTCAAAGCAGGATGCGGTACTTTTGCAGTTGTATATGAAAAGATTATCAGAGCTAGAGCCGGGACAAAAAGGGGTGATTCATTCATTTGAAAATGATGAGATCTTTTTAAAACTGATGGAAATGGGTTGCGTACCCGGAGAAGAAGTGCTGGTAGAAATGTTGGCACCACTTGGTGACCCCATCAGCATAAAAGTAGCCGGCTATCAATTAAGTCTTCGTATCGAAGAAGCAAGAAGCATCCTTGTAAATACTCCTAATTAATTGATTTTCAATTGTTTAATGAAAATTGGACTGTATTTTGGCTCATTTAACCCTGTTCACAACGGTCATTTGATCATTGCGCAGCATCTGTTGAACGAAACCGACCTCGAACAGGTGTGGTTTGTCATATCCCCACAGAATCCGTTTAAGCAACAAAGGCACCTGCTGAATGAATACGATCGTCTTCACCTGGTAAACCTTGCCATTCAAAAAAGCACGGGATTCAAAAGCGTTGATATTGAATTCCGTTTGCCCAAACCTTCTTACACCAGTACGACATTAGCCTACCTGAAAGAAAAATATCCGCAGCATCATTTCTCGATCATCATGGGAAGCGATAGTTTGCAAAACCTGGCTAAGTGGAAGAATGCAGAAACAATCATGAACAACTACCCGGTATATGTTTACACACGACCGGGCTTTCCTCCGATAGAACCAGCCGTAAAACAATTAACCGTACTGCAGGCGCCGTTGCTAGAAATTTCGGCTACACATATCCGTGAGTTAATACAAAAAGGAAAATCGATCCGCTTTCTTGTACCCGATGTTGTTTGTGATGAAATTGAGCAGGCAGGTTATTACAAACTAAAAAATCCAACCGAGTAATAAGCACACAAACGCAATAACGGGTGGTGGTATTTTCGTTGTTGTCAATAATACAGTGGTAGAAAAAATCACCAAAATATTCAGGTAACTGATGGCTTTCATATCCAGGATTGAAATATCTCTTGCTACATAAAAAGCAGAAGCTGCCATTAATCCAACCGTTGCTGCATTAATGCCTTCCAACGATCGATACACGACAGCATATTTTTTTAAATTATTCCAGATCGGAAAAAAGAACAGTACCAATAAAAGACTGGGCAGAAATATTGCAACAGCACCAATCATAATTCCCAGTACCTGTTTCTCTTTCCCCAGATCCCGCATGGCCATTCCACCGGCATACGACGCCATGGAAAAAACAGGACCCGGTACACCTTGTACAAAACCAGCACCAGTTAACAATTCCTCACCCGTCATGTACTGTGTTTTTTCACGGATTACAAATTGTTCATACATCATGGGCACCAATACCTGCCCCCCGCCAAACACCAAACTTCCAAAGCGATAAAAGTTTTCAAACAGGTTGAATGCACGCCGGTTTTCCCATTGTTGTTTTCTTGCTGTTTCACTCAGAAAGCCCGCAACGATAAACACAAATGCAAACAACCAGATATTGGTCCACTTTACTTTTCGCCGTGGAATTTCCTTTTGTGGTATCCGTTTTTTATTAAAGTTGGTAACTATACCAGCACCGATCAATATGATGGGAAACACCCAGGGCGTTTTAAAAAAAACGTATACAGCAATGGCCGCAAAGAGCATAATGACTCT
>CAYMSG010000043.1:0-14001 GCA_964392955.1 uncultured Chitinophagaceae bacterium
ATCAGCATGACCCAGGTACAATATGATCAAAATGGCTATAAACGGAAACGGGGAAAAAAGGCGCCTCGTCCGCAATTGATCACCATTCTGTGTGTGTTGCTGTTTGCATGGGGCTTGTGGGAAATTGTATATTCCTACACAGGCAACACAGCGTTAAATAAAAGTGGTGTTGATACATTGTATCCTGCTGTGAATGCATTGATGATGGTGTTCTCGTTCGTGGCATTAAGTGGCACCTGGAGTATGGAAAAGTGGGGGCCCATCAGTTTTGTAATTGTTGTTACCTTAAAATTATTGGTCGATCTGTTTTTCGGGCATTTCAACTGGATGTATCTGTTAGGGTACATACCTGCTGTTATCTTCCTCTTATCGCTCAAAAAAATGCGGATGACGGATTAAGGATAATAATGGCTGATGTAGGATTACGGATGCATGATTTGCCTGGTGCAAATTGTTTATTGTCTTTTTATCCTGCTGCTTATCACCAACTACTTGCATTTTACTTACCTCTCACTCTTCCCGGATGCTGTTTCAAAAAATCATCCCATCCTTTCAGTTTCCCGGTTGATTTTATAGCAGGCCCCGATGTTTGAAAATAATGACACAAAGCAACAGAGAGTGCATCGGTGGCATCAAAGTATGTTGGTTTGGCTTTGAACTGCAGATAGTGTTGCAGCATTTTCCATACCTGTTCTTTATCTGCGTTTCCATTTCCTGTTACAGACTGTTTTACTTTTTTCGGTGAGTATTCAGTAACAGATAAACCGGCGCTCATGGCCGTGGCAATAGCAACACCTTGCGCTCTTCCCAGCTTGAGCATACTCTGTACATTCTTTCCAAAAAAAGGAGCTTCAATGGCAAAATCGGTGGGATGATGTGTTTCAATCACCTCTTTTACTTTTTCGTGAATGAGTTGCAGACGGATGTACACATCTTTGTGCTTGGTCAACTTCAACACATCCATCTCAATCAACTGCACCTGCTGTTGTTTGATGCCGATGAGACCGTAACCCATTACTACTGTACCCGGATCGATCCCCAGAATGATTTTCGAAAAACTTTGCAAGGAGCAGTTTATTTTTGAACAAAATAAGCTGAATCTGAGCAGGAATCTCAAAATCTTTATCAATTACTTTCTGGGCCCCGTACTTTTTGTGTGGATTAGCATCTCCTTATACAACCAAGTGAAGGCGCAACCCGACTTACCTCTTGCATGGCAGCAAATGAAAAATGCATTGACCGGCAGTACCAGCTGGAAGCTGTGGCTGACGGTTGCATTGATGCCGGTTAACTGGGGTTTGGAAACATATAAATGGTATTACCTGGTCAACAGGTTTGTACCACTCTCGTTTCAAAAAGCATTTGAATCGGTGCTGAGTGGATTATCATTGGCTGTAAATACACCCAACCGGATTGGTGAATATGGCGGACGGGTACTTTACCTGCCGGCTCATTTCCGGTTACAGGGAGTGGCATTAACACTGGTAAGCAGTGTGGGGCAGTTGCTGGTAACATTGATTTGTGGATGGGTAGCCCTGCAGCTGTTGCAGCCACAGTTGTACAACGTGCAATTGGGCGGTACACATTTTTCAGGAATCCTGTTGCGTGTGTTTGGTTATTCAGTGTTGTTTTTTACAATCATTACTGCCTTGTTTTTTTTCAGGATGCAGTTGTTGGCGAGAATGTTGCAATGGATACCGTGGTTAAAAGAAAAGTTATCATTTACCACTGTATTACAGGGCTTATCGAACAAGACGTATCTTGCCATATTATTGTATTCGTTTTTACGGTTTGCTGTTTTTGCATGGCAGTACTTGTTGATATGGCAGGCTTTACAGGTAGAACTGCCTTTGTGGGAAGGATTCTGGAGTATTGCATTGATCTTTTTGGTGATGGCGATTGTACCAGGCTTTGCCATTGCCGATGTGGGCATACGTGGTGCAGTGGCGTTGAGTATTATAAGTGTATTTAGTGCAAACAGTGTAGCCATTCTTGCAGGTACAGTTGGTATTTGGTTACTCAACCTGGTAGTACCGGCACTGGTAGGCAGTTTGTTGTTGTTGACGATTAAATTATTTAAAGAACGATGAAGATCATTACGGCTTTCTTAACCTTGTTGCTTGTGTCATTTACACCTGCTCCAACACAAACAGGTGATGAATTTTGTGGCGGCATCCGCAACACAGCCTGGCAAAGCAGCGAATCGATCAACTATCATGTGTATTATACATTGGCTGGCATTTATGTATATGGCGGAGAAGCAAATTTCAATGTAAATCTCGAACGCTACAATGGAAAACCGGTGTATCATATCATCGGCGATGGAAAAACCACGTCTTTCTTTGATGGCTTTTTTAAAGTAAGAGACAAATACGAAAGCTTTATTGACACATCGTCCTTACAGCCGTATAAGTTTGTCCGTAATATCCTGGAAGGTGATTTTAAAAAGTTTGAAACAGTAACGTTTAATCACCAGGCCAACACGGCTACTTCGCAGGGCGGTACATTTAAAACACCGGAATGTGTGCAGGATGTATTGAGTGCTATTTACTACTCACGGAATATTGATTTCAACAAATACAAACCCAACGACCGTATTCCATTCAATATGTTTATTGATGATAAAACGTACGGGTTGTACGTACGTTACTTGGGTAAAGAAACGATCAAAACAAAATACGGCCGGTTCAATGCTATCAAATTTAAACCATTGCTGATCGAAGGAACTATTTTTAAAGGAGGTGAAAAAATGACGGTATGGGTAACGGATGATGCCAACCGTATTCCGGTTCGTATTGAAAGCCCTATTTCAGTTGGCAGTGTAAAAGTAGATATGATGGGCTACCGCAACACACGTCATAAAATGACGGCATTGATCAGCAGAAGATAGTGAGTAGGGAATGGTGAGCGATAGTCGAACCATGGGCATAGTCAATCGAGCGAAGTCGAGAGTGACAGAATCAATACACTTCGATCAAATTTCATCCAACCTCAACACATCTTTCACCCGCACACCTTTTTCTGTTTGCTGTAAGGTACAACATTCAATCTGCGGATCATGTTCAAAGAATAAGATGTAATCATTCTCTACGGCTTCAGTTAAAAACTCTTTTTTTTCATTCAGGGTTTGCAAGGGTCTTGTATCGTATGCCATCACATACGGAATCGGCAAATGCGCAGCCGATGGTAACAGATCAGCCATGTACACAATTGTTTTTCCTTTGTATTGAATTTGTGGCAACATCATACTTTCTGTATGTCCACTCACATAACGGATATCAATACCCGCAGTAAAAGAAGATGAAGGAAGTTGCTGAAACTTTTTTTCGCCCGGTATTACAAACTTTAACTGGCCGCTTTCTGCTATCGGCAATATATTTTCTTTTAAGAACGATGCTTTTTCCCGGTCATTCGGTTTGGTGGCCCATTCCCAGTGTTGTTCATTACTCCAGAAGATTGCGTTCTTAAACGCAGGAACAAGTTTATCTCCCTCACGTTTAATAGAACCTCCACAATGATCGAAATGCAGATGCGTCAAAAACACATCGGTAATATCATCTTTACTGAAACCATGTTTCGCTAACGATTTATCCAGCGTATCGTCACCATGTAAATGATAATGGCCGAGGAATTTTTCATCCTGTTTATCACCAATCCCGTTATCGATCAGGATCAAACGATTTCCATCTTCGATCAGCAAACAGCGCATGGCCCAGCTGCACAAATTATTTGCATCGGCCGGGTTCAGTTTATTCCACATTACTTTGGGCACCACGCCAAACATAGCGCCACCATCTAACTTAAAATAACCAGTATTAATGGAATATAAATTCATGCTGTAATGTTTTGTTCCCGTTGTTTTGTACGCAAGGTATGCCAAAGAAAAATCAGACCCAATACAAAGAAAATGATGAGTACTAAAATAGAGTTACGCATATTGTGCGTCATACCTTCAATAAAGCCAAAGGAAAACAAACCAATCACAATGGCCAGCTTTTCTGTTACATCATAAAAGCTGAAAAATGAAGTGGTATCTTTTGTTGGAGGCATCAATTTCGCATACGTGGCACGGCTCAAAGCCTGGATACCACCCATCACTAAACCAACGAATGATGCTACAATATAAAAATGCATTTCAGTTTGTATGAAATACCCACCTATACAGGCGCAGATCCATAACAATACTGTGAAAATAAGTACCTGGATATTGCCGAATCTGCCCGACAGCCTCGACATGAGTAAAGCACCGGCAATGGCTACCAATTGCAGCAATACGGCTGTAATGATCAGTTTTACATTTTCAAGATTCAGGATCTTGATCCCAAAATCAATCGCTACCAGCAACACGGTTTGCACCCCCATACTATAAAAAAAGAACGCTGTCAAAAAACGTTTCAATTCCGGCATATGTTTTAGCTGTTGCCATACGAGTTGCAGTTCATGAAATCCATTCACCAGCACATGCTTCTTAAGTTTACGTTCTTTTTTATCACTGCGGTTGGGTAAACGGCTGAATGGAATTTGTGCAAACGCAACCCACCAGATACCCACCAGCAGGAACGTGATCTTCAACGGAAGTGCAGGATCTTCTTTCATCACTACCACCAATCCAAAACCAACCATCTGCAATAGCACACTGCCGATATAACCCATCGTAAATCCTTTTGCACTGATGCGGTCCATATCTTCTTCTGCAGCAATTTCCGGCAGGTAAGAATTATAAAATACCTGTGATCCGTAAAAACCAATACCGGCAAACATGAAACAGACCAAGCCAAGCATTACATTATTCTTATCAAAAAAGAACATAAGCGAACAACTGATGGCGCCTAAATAACAGAAAAAGCGCATGAAGTTTTTCTTGTTCCCTTTGTAATCGGCAATAGAAGAAAGAATGGGCGAAAGCAATGCGATGAGCAGGAAGCCGGTTGCCAGCACATAATCTTTCAACTCGGTATTTACAAAATTTCTACCGAACAATTTAATACCATCCGGAAAGTTTTTGATACCGGTAACAGCAGCATAATAAGCAGGGAAAAAAGTAGTGGTGATCACCAGGTTGTAAACACTGTTGGCCCAATCGTACATGGCCCAGCCATTCACAATTTTTTTTGAAGCAGTCTGCATACAGATGGTTTTAGTGGAGCAGGTGGTTGCTGTCCTGCAATTCAATCCTGAAAATAGGATAATAAAACGAATTCCTTATTTGAGATAACCGGTGAAAATAAGAATGAGTAAAATGATGCCTGCAATAATTCGGTACCAGCCAAATAAACGAAAGCCGTGCTTTTGTAAAAAGCCGATAAAGAATTTGATGGCAAGCATAGCTACTACAAAGGCAACGATGTTACCAACAATAAATGCCTGTGTATTTTGGGCAGAAGAGAGAATGAGTTCATAGCCTTTTTGTTCTACACCGTTTTCGTTCCAGCTTTTCAGAAACAACGAATAACCGGTAGCTGCCGCCATGGTCGGCACCGCTAAGAAGAAGGAGAATTCTGCTGCCAACGGCCGTGTGAGTTTTTGCTGCATGCCACCGATAATGCTGGCTGCACTGCGGCTTACGCCGGGAATCATGGCCACACACTGCCACAAACCGATGATGAAAGCCTTGCCAAAGGAAATGTCTTTTTCTTCGTGTATATTATGTTGGTTAAACACTTTATCGATAAACAACAATACAACACCGCCAACTAATAATGTAATCGAAACAGTCAGCGGACTTTCCAGCAATTCATCGATCTGATCGCTGAACAAAAAACCAAGCAGCAATGCTGGTACTACAGCCACCAGCAGCTTAGCATAAAATTCCCAGCGTTTGAAATCCACAAATTTTTTCCAGTACAGCACCACCACACTCAGTATAGCACCCAGTTGAATGGCAACCGTAAACAGTTTGGTGAAATTATCGGCAGGAACTTCCATGAGCCGTTCTGCAAGGATCATATGCCCGGTTGAAGACACCGGAAGATACTCCGTTAAACCTTCTACAACAGCGATGATGATGGATTCAATCGTATTCACACAACTAATTTGAAAATTTGAAAATGAGATTAATTTGAAAATGAAAAAGCCAATTCAAAAATTCGAAATCAATTTTCAAATTTTCAAATTGGCTCATTCACAAATTATGTCGCTTAGTCTTTTGGTTTTTTCATAATGGCGTATATCTCGATGATCAACCCGCCAATAATAAGAACAGGAGCCAGCGTGATTCGACGGAAACTGTACACTTCCTCTTTATTGAACACATTGGGGTCAGCACTTTTGCCACCAATCATCAGCAATAAGCCAACGATAATCACGGCTGCGCCGATCATCATCCACATATAGTTCTCTTTTGTAAAAATTGATGCTGTTTTTTTCTGACTCATAGTCTCGGTTTGAGGGGTGCAATATAAGATAAAGTCGGGAAGTCTGAAAGTCAGGAAAGTCCGAAAGAGGCTCGCTAATTAATATTACAGGTTGATGCTTTCGGACTTTCCGACTAATATCTTCCGGTCTCAATAAAGTTCATCGAGTTTCATCCGCAAATACTTCATTACGCTGCGGTGGGTGCTGTAGAGTGAAATACCTACGCCAATCACAATAATAGAACCAAAGAGGATGAGGTAGATCTTCGGATCACGGAGCGCCTTCATATCGGGAATATAACTTTCCGCCCAGGTAATTACCGCCCAGATAGCTGCAATGGCAATACCGGCGCTGATGAGGCCATTGATGATCGCCCGGATATTCATGGGCCGGGCAATAAATCCACGGGTGGCACCCACCATTTGCATGGTTTTGATCAGGAAACGGTTGCTGAACATGGCTAAACGAATGGTGGTGTCAATCGATACAATCACGATTGCACTCAATAAAATGGCGACGATCAGTAACACCAGTCCCACTTTCTTTGCCCGCTCGTTCAATGTATTCACAAGGTCTTTCGGGTATTGCACTTCACTGATCACACCTGGAAATTTGCTCATGAGATCAGCCGTAATAATATCCAGGCTGTCTTTCTGCACATAATCGGCTTTTGCATAAAAATCCACACTTTCAGGCAATGGATTTTCGTCCAGAATATTTTCCCAGCTTTCGTTGCCATCCTTGTTATAAATTTCTTTGGCCATGTCTTTATTGATATAGGCCGATGATTTTACATACGGCTGTGAAGCCACATAACTGGTTAAGCTGTCGATTGATTTTTTATTGGTAGTACTCAGCCATGCATGAAACTGGATATTTTCACGCAGGGTATTGCCCACTTTTTGAAAATTTAAGAAGATCCACCCGAGAACACCGAGGATAAAGAGCACCAGGGCCACGCCAATGATACTGTAGAGGTACGATGGTTTGGATCGTTTCATTGATGCTTTGTTCGGTTGTTGCGCCATGCCGTGTTGATTTAATGTAAGTTCGTAAAAATGAAAACATCCCGCCCTACAAAGGATGTGGGCAAATTTAGCAGAAATCTCCTGCACAAGCCCTGTTATCCTTAATTTTGTTGCCCGTTAAACGGGTGCATCCGGCACTTATTTTACGGGCGGTGCAGAAATGCTGCATGAAGATGTTTTTTTAAGTCTTCTTTCACAGCTTCAATCATCGTTCCTTGCCACGCTCGTTTCATGGTTCTGTTTTTCATAGCAGCATTGAAAAGTGTGGCAGCCAGTACTGAGCGGAGCCGAAGTATCGCACACTTCGGGTGCAATGCATTGCTCAGCATTCTGGTAACACAAAGTTCGCAGCGAATAGCACAAAGTGCACGAAGCTTTGTGTGCTTTGTGAATTACTTTGTGTTCTTAGTGCAACAATACAACAGTCGATTACAAAATATAAACCACAGCATCGGGACATGGAATATAAGTTCAGAGAGATTGAGAAGAAATGGCAACAGCAATGGATCAATACAAATGCCTACAGGGTTTCGAACGTAAGTACGAAGCCAAAGTTTTATGTGTTGGATATGTTTCCTTATCCAAGTGGAGCAGGCTTGCACGTAGGCCATCCGCTGGGTTATATTGCCAGCGATATCTATAGCCGCTTCAAACGCCTCAAAGGGTTCAACGTATTACACCCGATGGGATACGATGCATTTGGTTTGCCGGCCGAGCAATACGCTATTGAGCATGGGGTGCATCCTGCCGTAAGTACCGATCAGAACATTGCCAACTTCCGCCGGCAGTTGGATAATATCGGTTTTTGTTACGATTGGGAGCGTGAAGTACGTACCTGCGATCCCGGTTATTACAAATGGACGCAGTGGATCTTTTTACAACTCTTCAATAGTTTTTACAACCGCATTACCAACAAAGCTGAAAAAATTGATGTGTTGATTGCATCGTTTGAAGCTGAGGGTTCTGCAACTCACGGCTACCGGCTCACGACTGCCGGCTTTACTGCAGACGAATGGAAAGGATATGATGATGCTACGAAACCATACTCATGGACTATCGCCTTGCCTACTGTGGTTACGGCGAAGTAAACTGGTGCGAAGCGTTGGGTACGGTGTTGGCGAATGATGAAGTGGTGAATGGTGTAAGTGAGCGTGGCGGACATCCGGTGGTGAAAAAGAAATTACGTCAATGGTATTTGCGTATTACCGAATATGCCGATCGTTTACTCGAAGGCTTGGAGCGTATCGAATTCAGCGAAAGCATGAAGGAAATGCAAACCAACTGGATCGGAAAGAGTAGTGGTGCGGAAATAAGCTTCGAGATAAAAGCGACGAGCCACGAGCACAGCTCACAGCTCACAGCTAAAAGCTCTAAGCTTGTTGTTTACACTACAAGACCCGATACCATCTTCGGTGTTGATTTTATGGTGATTGCTCCTGAGTTGGATTTAGTTGACCAGATAAAATCTGCTGAGCAAGCAGCAGCTGTTGATGAATACATTGCTTATGTAAAAAGCCGCAGTGAACGTGAGCGACAAGCAGAGAAAAGGATCAGCGGCGTGTTTACCGGTGCCTATGCCGTAAATCCATTTGATGGAAGAGAAATTCCGATCTGGATCTCTGAATATGTGTTAGCGGGTTATGGTACCGGTGCTATCATGGCAGTGCCTTGCGGCGATGAACGTGATTTTAAATTTGCAAAGCATTTCAATATACCCATCACCAATATTATTGGGAAACATTTCAATGGCGAAGAAGCCAATGCTACAAAAGATGCCGTGTTGGAGAACAGTGGTTTCTTAAATGGCACACCCATGCGTGAAGCAGCTGAAATCGTGATCAATAAATTGGAAGAAATGGGCATTGGAAAACGGAAGGTGAATTACAAAATGCGTGATGCTGCGTTCAGCCGTCAGCGTTATTGGGGCGAACCATTCCCGATCATTTGGAAAGATGGCGTTGCTTATCCGTTAAGTGAAGATCAATTGCCACTCACTCTGCCAAACGTAGAAAGTTACAGTCCTGGTCCGGAAGGTGAAGGACCACTTGCAAACATCAGCGACTGGGTGAACGGTTATGCTGCTACCAACACCCCTTTAGGAGATGGGGGTGCATTAGAAACAAACACAATGCCCGGTTACGCAGGCAGCAGCTGGTATTTTTTACGCTACATGGATCCGAAGAATGAAAACGCATTCTGCGACCGTGCAGTAAGTGATTACTGGAACCAGGTTGATTTATACATTGGTGGTACCGAACATGCGGTTGGTCATTTGTTGTACAGCCGTATGTGGACAAAAGCTTTGTACGATCTCGGATACATTGGTTTTGATGAGCCGTTTAAGAAGCTGGTGAACCAGGGGATGATACAAGGTTCATCAAGATTTGTATATCGACTTTTAAAGTCTGGTAAGTATATTTCAAAAAATCTTCTTGAGCAGGTTCTTGATAGTAATGTAAAGTCAGGATTCATTGATGAGATTAGGAATGAAAATAGATACGTTGATGGCGATAAGGTTTTAATGCATGATATGATTGGAGAAATTGCATATATCCGTATTCATGTTGATGTGAACTTTGTTGATGGTTACGAACTCGATATTGAAGCTTTCAAAAAATGGCGTAACGGTGAGTATGCAAATGCAGAATTCATTTTAGAAGATGGCAAATACATCTGCGGCTCTGAAGTTGAGAAGATGAGCAAGAGCAAGTTCAACACGGTTAATCCCGATGATTTGGTGAATAAATACGGTGCCGATACATTCCGTATGTACGAAATGTTCCTCGGTCCGGTAGAGATCAGCAAGCCCTGGGATACAAAAGGTATTGAAGGTGTGCATCGCTTCCTCAAAAAACTCTGGCGTTTGTTTTATGATGAGGTAAAAGGTCAGGTGTGGAATAACGATAAAGCAACGGATGCTGAGTTGAAAGTGTTACACAAGACGATTAAGAAAATTGAAGATGATACCGAGCGTTTCAGTTTCAATACCGGTGTAAGTACATTCATGATCGCCGTCAACGAACTCAGCGATCTCAAATGCCACAAGAAAGAAATACTGGAACAGTTACTCATTCTCTTAACGCCGTATGCTCCGCATGTGAGTGAAGAGTTATGGAGCCTGTTGGGCAACAGTGGTTCTATCCTTGATGCAAGCTTCCCGAAATTTGAAGCGAAGTATGTCACCGAGTCAACCAAAGATTACCCGGTTGCCATTAACGGTAAAACAAGAACTGAGCTTACACTCGATCTGAGTATTACACAACAGGAAGTGGAGGCAATTGTATTGGCAAACGAAACGGTACAGAAATGGCTCGAAGGCAAACAGCCGAAGAAGATCATTTATGTAAAGAATAAAATGATTAATGTAGTAGTATAATTTAGTACGGTGGGTCACTCGCCGTATCACTTTTAAAACGAAAAAACAAAATGAAGAAATTAGCAATCATTGCACTGGCAGCATTTACTGCCTGTGGCGAAAAGAACCCGAACAACAACGAACCTTTTGTAAAAGAACGTACAACTGTAAATCCGGCACCTGTGAAAGAATATGTGGCCGGTGAAGATACAGCGCAGTTTAAAGTGCAGTTGTTTGAACAAAAAGAATCACTCAATTACGAAGTGAAGTTTTCATACAAAGATGCCAGCAGTGAAAAAATATTCACCTTGCCCAATATGGGTATAATGCCAAAGCCGGAGTTGAAGAAAGGTGCAGACGATCTTTCCTGCATCATTGGCTTTTATGATGCCGACAGTACATTCATGGAATACCGGTTGGTGAAAGTGGAGAATGGTTCATTGTTTTACCGTCATCTCAAAGAATACCAAACCGAGGCCCCAAAAAAGTAATACAATCTATACCACAATAACGAAGGTTGATGAACGGTTTTTCACCATTCATCAACCTTTCTTGTTTTCAAAACATTACAATCGGGTAGTTTCGTACTTTCCAAGTACAAAACCATCTTCACATGAAATGAGCCATAAAAATTATCCCTGCCCGCCGTTACCATTCAGGCGGGGAGTAATTTAAACCAAAGACGATGATATTTTTTTGGCGAACCTGCCTGACGGCAGGCTGGTAACATGTGGCTAAAAAACAATAAAAATGAACATATGAAACAATTGTTTTCAGTTGTAGTATTCAACCTTATCAGTGCTATTGCTTTTTCACAAGGCAATGCATATTTCCTTTCGAACCCAACACTATCACCCGATGGACAAACGGTAGTATTTGCTTTTGAAGGCGATTTGTGGAAAGCCAACATCAGCGACGCACAGGCAACACGTATTACTGCCATGCAGGGTTACGAAACATCGCCACGTATTTCACCCGATGGGAAATGGATTGCATTCACAGGCCGGCAATATGGAAATGCCGATGTATTTGTAATGCCGATCAATGGTGGTGAAGTAAAACAAATCACATTTCACAGTGGTAATGATGAAGTAACCAGCTGGAGCTGGGACAGTAAAAGCATTTACTTCAACAGCGGACGTGCCGGACAAATTGCCGGTTTTAAAGTAGCTGCAACCGGTGGTACGCCACAACGAGTATTCGGCACTAATTTTTTTCAATACGATCATAACCTGGTTGAACATCCAACAAGCGGTGAGATCTTTTTTAACGACACGTGGGAGAGTGCCAGCCAGGTACACCGCAAACGTTACAAAGGTCCGTTTAATCCGGATATACAATCGTACAACATCAAAACAAAACAACACAGGAAATATACCACCTGGGAAGGAAAGGATTTTGCAGCAACCATCGACAAAACAGGTGCGGTCTATTTTATTTCGGACGAAGCAAATGGTGAGTATAATCTGTACAGCATTGATGGCGGAAAGAAAAAAGGATTGACTCGCTTTTCATCTTCCATTAAAACACCACAGGTAAATGCAAACGGAGGCAAGGTTGTATTTGAAAAAGATTACCAGTTATGGTTGTATGATGTGAAATCAGATAAGGAAACGAAACTGAATATTTCTATTGTACGCAATCATGTACTGCCAAAAGAAAAAGATTATGATGTGCGTGGTAACATTTCTGCATTTGATGTGTCGCCCGATGCAAAGAAGTTTGCATTTGTTTCCCGTGGTGAATTATTTGTAAGTGATGTAGATGGAAAATTTATTCAACAGATCAACCGGGGATCGGCAGAACGTGTACGGGAAGTTCGATGGATGAGCGATAACAAAACAATTGTGTTTACACAAACGGCTGATGGATATACCAATCTTTTTACCGTACGTGCCGACAGCAGTACAACACCAAAGCAACTCACGAATGATCAGCAGAATAACCGCAGCCTGGTGGTGAATAAAAAGCGTACTATGCTTGTGTATTTAAGCGGCCGTAACGAAGTGCGTTTACTTGATTTAAAAACACTGCAAAGCAAAACCATTGTAAAAGATGAATTGTGGGCATTTCAAAACAGTGATCCCGGCTTTTCGCCCAACGATGAATATATTGTGTTTACCGCCCGCCGTAATTTTGAAGAAGATATTTTGGTGCATCACATCAAGAATAATAAAACCATCAATCTTACCAATAGTGGTGTAACAGAAAACAGCCCGGTATGGTCGCCCGATGGGAAATATATTTACTTTGTTTCACAACGGTTAAAACCATCGTATCCATTTGGTATGGCGAACGCAAAAGTATATCGTATAGCCTTGGAAAAAATGGATGAACCCTATCGTTTGGATAAGTACAACGAGTTATTTAAAGAAGAAAAGAAGGATGCGAAAACAGCAAATGCAGATTCAGGTAAAGTAATTACAATCGATACCGATCTCATTATGGAGCGGCTGGAGCAGATCAGTCCATCATTTGGCACGCAGTATCTCATCAATGTTTTTCAAAAGGGAGAGAAAACAACCGTGCTCTATATCAGCAATCATGCAGAAGGACGTTATGCAGTTTGGAAAACGGTGTTGGAGCCATTCGAGTCGCCCAAAACAGAAAAGATAGCCGGCACCGATAACACTGGAGGATTGGATATTATTGAAGTAAATGAAAAGTATTTTGCACTGGGTGCAGGTACACTGCATAAAGTAAATCTCGACGGAAACAAGGTAGATGCAATCAATATCAGTTATATTTTCCGTCGTAATCTCCAGGAAGAATTCAGCCAGATGTTTTACGAAACATGGGCCGGCATGGAAGAAGGGTATTACGATGAGAATTTTCACGGACTCAACTGGAAAAAAACAAGAGAGTATTACAAACAATTCCTTCCTTACCTGAACAACCGTGCTGATTTGCGTACACTGCTCAACGACATGTTGGGTGAGCTTAATTCATCGCACCAGGGCTTTGGTACGTTTGGCAGTGATGAGAGCATTGCATTAACCAGCGCTACCATGGAAACGGGTATCATCTTCGAAAATAATGATCCGTACAAAGTAAAATACATTGTAAAGCGCTCGGCTGCAGATCGCAAAAACATCAACATACAACCGGGTGATGTATTAGTGAAAGTAAATGATGAAACGGTTGATGTACGTACAGACAGGAATACTTACTTCACACTTCCATCACGTGACCGTGAACTGAAGCTTACATTTCAACGGGGTACGGAAACAGTACAGGTGAAAATTCATCCGCAGTCAACCTTGT
>CAYMSG010000044.1:0-13950 GCA_964392955.1 uncultured Chitinophagaceae bacterium
TGCTAATTCTCTTTCATGATTATCTACTTTATTAACAGCAAGAAAAACAGGCTTGGTGGTACGACGTAGTACATCGCTCATTGCTTCGTCCAGATCGGTAATACCCGTTGAAGCATCACACATAAAGATCACAGCATTCGCTTCATCCAATGCAATTTTTACCTGCTTGCGTATTTCTGTTTCAAAAATATCGGTACTGTCGGGCACAAACCCACCTGTATCAATCAGGTTGAACGATTTGCCATTCCAATCGGCCACACCATACTGACGATCACGTGTAACGCCACTAACGTCATCTACAATCGCTTTACGCTCCTGTAATAAACGATTGAAAAACGTACTCTTTCCCACATTGGGTCTGCCTACAACTGCTACTGTAAAACCTGCCATAATAAAACAAATAAAGTCGGCAAAGGTACTGAATTAAACAGAAAGCAAAGGAATCCTTGCCCGTTGCAGTGCACTTGCCGGTAAATAAAAAATGATTAGTTATACCCGTACTCCTTCAAAAAAAGATCGCTGTCTCTCCACTTGGGACGTACTTTCACAAACAAGTCGAGGAATACTTTTGAATCAACAAACTTTTCAATATCTGCACGGGCCTGCGATCCCAGCTTTTTGATCATTTCACCTTTGGTGCCCAGCAAAATTGCTTTCTGGGTTTCACGCTGTACAATGATATCGGCTGAAATTTTGATCAGCGATTGTTTTTGCTCGTACGCTGTTACAATCACGGTTGTGTGGTAAGGTATCTCTTCAGAAAAGAGTTCGAATATTTTTTCACGTACCAGTTCCGCAACAAAAAAGCGGGTACTGAGGTCCGTTAGCTGATCTTCTTCAAAAAAGGGCTCGCCTTGTGGTACAAATTCGAGTATGTGATTGATGAATGTTTTTTTGTTGATACCCGATAAAGCAGATACAGCCACTACTTTTTTGCAGTACGGCTTTCCTTCAAAAAAAGCTTTGGCTTCTTCGAGTTTGGCAGTATCAACCAGGTCGAGTTTATTCAACACAACGATCGAAGGCACTTTTAATTTGAGCGATGTAAACAGGTCTTCATTTTCCTGCCAGTTATCTTTCACATCAACCAGCAATAATGCTACATCTGCATCTTCCAATGCACTCTTTACGCTGCCCATCATTTTTTCCTGCAGCTTGTACTTGGGATCAATAATGCCGGGTGTATCAGAAAATACCAATTGATAATCGGCTGTGGTAAGAATGCCCTTGATTCGGTGACGGGTTGTTTGCACTTTTGATGAAACGATGGCCAACTTCTCTCCCAGCAGCGCATTCATCAATGTACTTTTCCCGGCATTGGGCTTTCCAAATATGTTTACAAATCCAACTTTCATAAAAAAAGCTTCTAGCTGCCGGCTGCAAGCTACAAGCAATGATCTGAAAGATAAAACTGTTTGTTGAATGCTAAAACACCGGATATTAAAAAAGAAAATCCCGCTATTGAGCGGGATTTGGTTGTTGCGAAGGGGAGGATCGAACTCCCGACCTTCGGGTTATGAGCCCGACGAGCTACCGCTGCTCTACTTCGCGGAATGGACGGCAAAAGTAAGGGTATTTTAGATAGCACCCAAAACAAAGAGGCAGAAGTTTTTTTCTGCCTCTCTGTTCATCATCAGAATATTAATCGAAACTTACTTTGTACGCTTCTTTAAACTGGACGCACCGGATGTTTTAAAATCGCTGACAGAAGCTGTGCCTTTGTATTGCACATCACTTGCACCACTTGCATCTACTTTCAGATCTTTATTTACGGTTACCTTTACATCAGATGCGCCAGATGCATCAACCCGGCAATTATCAGCAATCAGGTCAAAGCCGGTAAAATCGCTTGCTCCACTTAAGTCTACATCAAGATTAGTAACAATACCTGACAATTTTGAATTAGAGGCACCGCTCTGATCCACGCTGACACTTGAGTACCGGATAGCTCCTTTTAAACTGGAGGCGCCGCTTAAATCAATTTTCAGATTGGAGCCACTCAACACACCATCAATTTTAATATCGCTGGCTCCAGATACATCCAGTTTGTCGATATTTTTTACAGAAATGTATGCTTTCAACCGCTTGTTTTCACTGCTCCATTTCCATACGCTTTCATTATCGTATGAAATTTGCAGGATGCCGTTCACAACATTTACTTTAATACGGCTTCTGTATTTTTCTTCACTTGCACTTACCACTACCGCTTCTTCACTTCCTTGTTTAATGATTACATCAAACGCATTGGAAACTTTGATGCCATGAAAACTGCTTACTTTTCTTGGTTCCGCATTTTTATCATTGATCACCATTACATCCTGTGCAACTACAGCAGGTGCGGTTATAACCAAAAACAGCATTGATACAATAAACTTTTTCATTTGTAATAAGGTTTTAAATATGACAATTAACTATCTGCTTTACGAATTACTGCGCCAATGTTGGTGCCTACTTCACTGATTCTGGCGTTTCCCTTGTAATAAATACTTCCGCCGCTGGAAGAATACAATTTCATTTCATCCTTCACGGTTACTTCTACTTTGGCGCCACTGGTTGAGCGTATATCGGCTTTGCTCACGGCCAGGTCATAGGCTTTCATCCGTGCGCCGCTGTTGGCACTGATATGAAATTCACCGGCAGAACCTGCTATGGAAGAGCTTGCCCCGCTTTCCGTTTCCACCAATAATTTTTCCACTTCTACTGTGCCTTTGAATTGGGCACCGGAGCGCAAAAACAGGTTCAAGCTTTTTTCCCGGATAGCGCCATCTACTTTTACGTGGCTGCCTGCTGTTGCGGTTAGCTTTTGCAGGGTTTTGAACGAAACATACACTTTCAGTTTTTTGCCGGAGCTTGTCCAGTCGGAGAAGGATTCACGATCATAATAAATCTTCAGCAACCCATCTTCCACTTCCGTTTTTAACCGGTTGCGGTACTCTTCACGGGAGGCACTGGCCACCACACTTTCTTCGGTTGACTGTGACAAATAAAGGTCAATCCCATCTCCTACTCTGACAGAATGAAAAGGCTTAATGGTTCGTTTTTCAGCGTTGGGGTCTTCAATTTTAGTTTCCTGTGCTGTTGCAAACAGGGCGAATGATAAGGTAAACAGGGTGAATATCCATTTCTTCATAATATCTGTTTTAGGTGTTACGATAGCAGAAAGGAAAATGTTACAGCAAACCTGAAAGATTTTATCTTTGCCCCGTCAAAAAGCGGCGAAGCCGGTTTTGACACAGATTCCCCGGGGTGCTTCCTGCCTGTACAAGGGCCCGTACAGGCAGCAGAGGCTGAGATCAAACCCGTAGAACCTGATCAGGGTAATGCCTGCGCAGGGAAGGAGGTTCCTTTCTATATTTCCTCTTTTCATTTCGCAGCATTTCCGACTCAATTTTTAACTGTAAAAAGTAAATGATGACGAAAAAATTGATGCTGGGAATGTTGATGATTGTATCACAACAGCTTTCAGTGGCTCAGTACAAACTGAGTGGCAGAGTAACCGAAAAAAACAATAGTAATGCAGTAATTGCCGGTGCTACTGTTGAAATTCCAGGCAATGGATTTACACAAACCAACAGCGAAGGCCGCTTTTCCATTTCGCTCCGGCAGAAAGGAGATTATGTGGTGAAGATCAGTACCGTTGCTTTTAAATTGTTTGAACAGGTGGTCACCGTTTCGGAAAAAGAAACCATTGTAAATGCCGAATTGCAATTACAGCCTTTGTTTTTACGACCCGTTGAAGTAAGTGCCATCCGTGCCGGCGACCGGATGCCGTTTGCCAAAACCAATCTCAACAAAAAAGAGATTGAAAAGATGAATCTCGGGCAGGATCTGCCGTTCATACTCAATCAAACCCCATCGGTGGTTGTAAGCTCCGATGCAGGAAACGGCGTTGGTTATACCGGCATCCGCATTCGTGGTACAGATGCTACCCGTATCAACATGACACTGAATGGCATTCCTTATAATGATGCAGAAAGCCAGGGTTTGTTTTTTGTGAATTTGCCCGATTTTTCTTCCTCAGTAAATTCCATTCAGATCCAACGTGGTGTAGGAACTTCCTCCAACGGTGCCGGGGCATTTGGCGCAACACTCAACCTCAGCACCAATGAGTTCAATGAACAACCGTATGCGGAGATCAACAATGGCTTTGGCAGCTTCAACACGTTTCGTCAAACAATCAAAGTTGGTTCGGGTTTGATTGGTAAGCATGTTACGTTCGATGCCCGGTTATCATTCATCAACAGCAAAGGATTTATTGAAAGGGGAGCCTCCGATCTTGGTTCAGCTTATTTCTCTGCTGCGTATATCAACAACAAAACATCCATCCGTTTTAATGCCATCACCGGTACTGAAAAAACATACCAGGCATGGAACGGTATTCCCGAAGCAAAACTGAGAGGCGATGATGCAAAATTGCTGGAACATTATTATAACAATCTTGGTGTAACATACTTTACAGCCGAAGATTCGATCAACCTGTTCCGCAAGGATAACAACCGTACCTACAATTATTTTTTGTACGATAACCAAACCGATAATTACCAGCAGGATCATTATCAACTCTTTTTTAACCAGGAGTTGAACAGCAACTGGAATATGAATACTGCTTTCTTTTTAACCCGTGGACGTGGTTATTATGAAGAATACAAAGTGAAAGAGTCGCTGGATGATTATGGTCTTGCACCGGTTGCTTCAGATCTTGTTCGTCAGTTATGGCTTGACAACTGGTTTTACGGTACAACATTTTCTGCCCAATACAAACGCAATGCAGATCAACTGACCGTTGGTGGTGCATTTACCCGTTACAAAGGATTGCATTATGGCAAAGTGATCTGGAGCGAAGTACCGGTGGAGAAAGATTATCGCTGGTACGATCTGGATGCATTTAAAAACGATTTCAATATTTATACAAAGTATCAACGCCGGTTAGGTGTTTGGTGGGAAGCGTTTGCTGATCTGCAATACCGTTATGTAAACCACAGCATCAGCGGCTTCCGCAAAAACCCAACATTACAGTCGGGCAACGATTTCAGCTTTGTAAATCCAAAGCTTGGTATTTCATATGCCGATAGTAAGGGCTGGCTGGGATTTGCATCGTTCAGCATCGGCAACCGGGAACCCAACCGTGATGATTTTGAGGCGGGTGTTGCGCAACAACCCAAACATGAAACATTATATGATCTGGAGTTGAACATCGAACATCGAAAACCAAATTTCAGCCTGAGTGCTACCGGTTATTATATGTATTACAATAACCAATTGGTGCTTACAGGTAAAGTAAATGATGTGGGTGCATACAACCGTATCAACATTCCCAGAAGCTACAGGGCAGGTGTGGAATTACAGGCTACAGTTAAACCAGCAGCATGGTTCAATGCGGCTGCCAATCTAACGCTGAGCGATAACCGCATTCTCAACTTTACTGAATTCGTAGATGATTATGATAATGGCGGACAAAAAGAAACATTCTTTAAGAATGTTCCTCTTTCCTTCTCCCCTTCTGCCATTGCCGGTGCAACCGTGAATTTTATTCCGGTAAAAAACGGGGAAATCAGTTTATTGAATAAATATGTATCCCGTCAATATCTTGACAACACAGGTAATGAAGCAAGAAGTATTGATCCGTTTTTTGTAACCGACCTGCGTTTGAATTATGTATTCCGTTTTAAAAAGCTGAAAGAATTAAACCTGACTTTTCAGCTGAATAATGTGCTGGATAAACTTTATGAAACCAATGGATATACATTCAGCTACATTTATGGCGCACAAACGATAACGGAGAATTTCTACTACCCCATGGCCGGACGAAATTTTATGGCCGGGATTAATTTGAAATTCTGATCAAGACCTATAAGGTTTGCAGCGCAGCAATTCCAGCTCGGCAAACCTTATAGGTCTTATAAAAGAGAAGGCGCTTAATTAAGCGCCTTCTCTTTTATAAAAATATATTCTACTCATCAAACGCTGTACTTTTCTCTCCAGTTCAACATACCCCCTGTTAAATTAACTACATTGGTAAAGCCCATCGTTTCTGCAAACATGCAGGCTTGTCCGCTGCGGTTACCACTGCGGCAATAAAAGATTACCTCTTTATCTTTTAAGTTTTCCAACTCATCTACATCCATTGATAAAATACGACCAAGTGGATATAATGTACCACCAATATTAAACTCTTCGTGTTCATGTGGTTCCCGCACATCAATAATATGTAATTGTTCGCCGGCATCAATTCGTGCTTTTAACTCTTCAGCAGTAATGGTTTTCATCGCTGTATTTTTTGGTTGTTTATTTAAAATTGTTAGTACTCGTTTTGCACCGGTTCCTGCATGACTGCTTTGGGACGTTGTATTGTATCGATCTTTGAACGATCCATGCTGATCCAAAGATCCACCAACTGCCCTCCCCGTATACGAATGGGTCTGCCTTCTTCATCACGAACAGGCGGGCTTTGCCTGATTACAAAAGCAGCTGAACTATCGGCCACATCCCCATCCACTACCACTGCTCCGAGCAAGAGGTCGTTACTCTCCAGTAATACTTTTGCTTCGGCAAATGTAAGACCTAATAATAACGGCACAGGCACTTCTGTTTGTTTTACACCACCTCCCAACACTAAACTGATGCGGCTGCCCATAGGAATTTTTGTACCCGGACTAACAATCTTGCCATTATACGTTTGTTCCAAAACAGAACCTACAGCAAAATCGGGACGGGTTGTAGTATCGCCTAGTTTTAACCCTAATGTTGTTAACTGCAATAAAACACTGCGGTAGGTTTGTCCCACAAAGTTGGGAATACTTACCAATGGTGGTTCAGCCCGGTTAATGGTTAAATAAACAGTGCGGTTGATTTTCACCAGTTCATTGGGCAATGGAGATTGTTTTACGACTGATAAACGGGGCAATGTGTCGTAGTAAACACTGTCCTGCACCTCAACCTGGAAACCTTGCGATTCCAATATTTTTCTTGCTTCTTCTACCTGCTTACCTTTTATCTCGGGTACCTGAATATATTTTCCATGTTGTGTGATCCTGTCGAGCAACTGAAAGAATATAAACAACACAGCCAGCCCGAGCAAAATGGCGGCGAGCAGGTTTACAAAAAAAGAACGGTTCGTGATAAATTGAAACACGGGTATTGAATTTAGTGATAACTATCGTGATGAATGAGCAACCATCGCTTCTTCGATCAATGCTGCATAAAAATCGTCCAGCTTCCAGCCCATCGCTCTTACCTGTTGTGGGACAATGCTGGCATCGCTCTGACCCGGCACTGTATTGATCTCCAGCATAAACGGTTCATTCCGTTCTTCATTGTAAATAAAGTCGATTCGAATTACACCGCTGCAATTAAATACAGCATATACTTTTTTTGCCGTTTCGCTTATTTTTCGAAATATTTCTTCGCTGGCTTCGGCCGGAGTAATCTCGGTACTTTTTCCCTGGTATTTGGCAACAAAATCAAAAAACTCCATGTCGGCATCGGCTTTCACTTCCGTCATCGGCATTGCTATTATTTCAGCTTTGTGTTTAAACACCCCAATGGTAAACTCACGACCGGTGATCATTTCTTCTACTAACACCTGGTCGTCTTCATTAAAGGCTTTTTCAATTGCTTCAGCCAAATGCTCTTTCTTGCTTACTTTACTCATACCAATGCTGCTGCCGCCATTATTTGGTTTTACAAATACCGGCAATTGCAGATCAATGGTTGCCGCATCAACGGGTTGATGTTTGAAAAGGTGTACACTTTTTGCCACATGAATACCTGCAAATGCAGCAACGGCAACAGTATATCGTTTGTTGAAGGTAATGGCAGATGTGGCGGCACTGCAGGATGTGTACGGCAAACCCAATACATCAAAATAACCCTGCAGGCGTCCATCTTCACCCGGTGTACCGTGCATCCCTATAAATACACAATCGAATAAAATTTTTGTTCCATTAACTATTATACTGAAATCATTTTTATCAACTACGGATTCATGAGTTCCATTGTTGCTGTAAAACCAACCTTCGTTGGTAATATCAATTACAAAAACATTGAATTTCGATTTGTCGAGATGATTGTAAATGGTAGTGGCACTTTTGTAAGAGATCACTGATTCGCCACTATAACCGCCCGTTACAAGGGCTATGTTCATTGGTTGATTCATCAACTGGATGGTTTTTATTCGCTATCGACTTTTAAGAGAATCAGCACATTTATACTTTACTGAAAGCCTGTTTATTCAAGAATCCTGCCAGCTTATCATTCTATTGCATCGATCCGGTATCAAAACTGATCCCCTGGTTTCCTGTGTCTACCACAAATTTCCAGGAACCATCACCCTGTTTTCGCCATACGTTCAGGTAAGTTCCCTGTAAAACAGTATCAGCCGTGGCTACTTTGTAAACACCATAGGTAAACCCTAAGTCACCCGATGCTGCAATATCTGCCCCTTTTGGCTCCCATGTCATCGTAAACGAAGTATCTTCCTGTGCATTGAGAAAACGGATCACATCACCTTCAACAATTGGCAAAAAGCCGGGCCGCAGCAACACTGCATCATCAGCAATATATTCCAGGAAGGCTTTTTTCATACCGTTCTTTTCACTGGCGGCTGAAAATGCTTTATCGGTATCAACCATTTCCTGTAAACGATCTTCGTTTTCCATGTTCACTTCCGGTTCGGCCGGTTTCTTCAACACCAAATTGCAGGAAGCAATCATACTCATTCCCAACACAAGGATCAATAAATTCTTCATGTGTGCAAGATATAAAAAGCAAGGTGAAGGTTTTCAAGCCTTCACCTTTTTTTAACGGGAAATATCACCCGCCGTATTCCGGAATCGTTCTTACGGGAACTCATCCATCTGAGAGAAACTTAAATATGCAGTCGGTCTTTACGAGCCAGCAGTTCTTCTACTGTTTCAGTGTACATTTCATCCGGCACACAACAATCAACCGGACAAACGGATGCACACTGCGGCTCTTCATGAAAGCCCTGGCACTCTGTACACTTGTTGGGTGTAATGTAATATGTATCCATACTGATCGGTGCATTTTTGGCAGCTGCGTCTACTACCGAGCCATCAATCAATGTGTAAGAGCCTTTTACTGTTGTGCCATCAGCAATCGCCCATTCTACTCCGCCTTCGTAAATGGCATTGTTGGGACATTCAGGTTCGCAAGCCCCACAATTGATACATTCTTCTGTAATTTTTATTGCCATAGAGTTTGAAAAATTTTTAGGGTTAGTTTGATTTACTTTTGCGTTTCAAATGTAAACTAAACAGTTGAATGAATTTACAACAAAGGCAGGAAATTTTACTGCAACTGGCACAATATATTTCTGCACAACCGTCCGAGTGGGAAATGGCCTGTACACGTGCTGAGCAACAGAACCATTGGTTTACCCGTGCGTTCATCAACCTGGCGGCGTCTTCTGTTGTTGACCATTTTCTGGAAAAAAATGCACTGGAAAAATGGATCGCTCATTACAAACTGGATGATAATATTCAGCCAAAAACAGTTGGGATTGTAATGGCCGGCAATATTCCACTGGTGGGTTTTCATGATTTTCTGTGTGTTTTTGTAAGTGGTCATAAACAGGTGTGCAAACTTTCCTCCAAAGATGAAATACTATTGAAGCACCTGGTTGATAAAATGACGGAATGGAATCCTGCTGTGGCCGATCATGTGCAGTTTGCATCGTCACTCAAAAATTGTGATGCTTATATTGCCACCGGAAGCGATAACAGTTCCCGGTATTTTGAATATTACTTTGGCCGTTACCCATCTGTGATCAGGAAAAACCGCACCTCTGTTGGCATTCTTACCGGCCATGAAACAGAAGCTGAGCTTTCTTTGTTGGCCGATGATATCATGCTCTACTTTGGATTGGGCTGCCGCAACATTACCAAACTTTACGTACCGCAGCACTATGATTTTGTACCCCTGCTGAATGCATTACGGAAATACAGCTGGATGTTTGAGCATCATAAATATCGCAGCAACTACGATTACCAGCTGGCAATTTACCTGATGAACAATATTTATTACATGACCAATGATTGTATTGTATTGATTGAAAACGAAACAATTTTTTCACCGATCGGCAGCTTACACTACAGTTATTACCAGCAAATAGATGATGCAAAAAAAGCGTTGGCCGGTAATGAAAAAGTTCAGGCGGTTGTTGGAGTTGGCGGTTTAGCATTTGGCCAGGCACAACAACCATCATTAATGGATTATGCAGATGGTGTGGATGTGATGCAGTTTTTGCTGGGCTTGTAAAAGCGAAGACAGTTCGTAGAAAAGCATTCATCGGCCGATGGATGCTTTTTTTGTACTTATTTTTTATGCAGAACCACGAATTCAATTTTTTATTCCTGATTTTATTGCTTAAATTACTGATAGAAACGGTTTCATACAGCACTTGTGTAACTGCGGATGAGGATTGATCTTGATTGAGACAGGCCATTCTTCTTCACTCAATAAAAACTTCTGTTATGAAACAGTACCACATCGTTGCACGGTTAGCAATTTATCTGCTATCGATCGTTTTGATCGCCTTTGGAATTTTCCATTTTAAAAACCCGTACGATCTGCTTGTATATGTTCCGGATTTCTTACCCGGTGGCATACTATGGGTATATGTTGTAGGCGGGGCATTTATCCTTTCGGGTATTTCATTTCTCTTCAACAAGTTTGTAAAACTTACGGGGTATTTACTGGCTGCCATGCTGGTGATATTGATCCTTACGGTACATGTGCCCAACTCGATCAATGCGGGTGCAAAAGAAATGCGGCAATTTGCATGGATGAATGTATTGAAAGATACGGCTATTGTTGGCTTTGCTTTGTTGATTGCTTCCGGAGCCCACCACCAGAAACTACACCTTGAAGAGAGTGATTGATCATTTAATCGTTCACCTGTTCATCTGCATATGTTTCATACAGCTTTCGTTTCGGATAAAGAGCTGAAACGAAAGCTTGTATTTGTTCGTTTCACTCGTAGAATCGTATCAAAGCGATTCACCGAAAATCATTGTGCAGAAGAAAACGCAGGTAATTCATCCAAACTAACCAGTTCACCATTTTTTTTCATCCAGGCGTAGTTATACGATCCATTGCTGATTACAAGGTATGGCACCGGTACAGATACATTGTACCGTACGATTTGCTCCACTACTTTTTCGGTTAGTTCCACATCCATAGCCTTGCACTCAATCATCATCCAGGGTTGGTGTGTGCGATCATAAATGAGAATGTCAAATCGTTTTTTCAATTCGCCCAATGCAATTTCTTTTTCAATTCCAATCAGTGCAGCCGGGTATTGTTTCACCTGCAGCAAGTATTGAACAAGGTTTTGACGTACCCATTCTTCAGGCGTCAATCGCACCCATTGTTTACGCAGTTCATCAAAAATCATTTCCTTTCCGTACTCTTCTTTGATACGAAATTGAGGTGCAGGAAAATCAACTTTTATCATGCTCCAAAGTAAATGATTAATTTAGCAGAATTCAAAAAGATGAATGCAATGAAAACAAAAGAAGAAATCGTAAAGAACTGGCTGCCCCGGTACACCGGCCAGCAATTAGAAGATTTTGGAAAGTACATTTTGTTAACCAACTTCAGCAATTATGTAAACCTGTTTGCAGAATGGAACAAAGTAGAAGTTGTTGGGAAAGATAAACCAATGCAATGTGCTACCGCCGACGGCATCACCATCATCAACTTTGGTATGGGTAGCGCCACCGCTGCAACAGTAATGGATCTGTTATCGGCCATTGAACCAAAAGCGGTTTTGTTTTTAGGAAAATGCGGTGGGTTAAAAGCAAAGAATAAAATCGGCGATCTGATACTTCCCATTGCTGCCATTCGAGGAGAAGGTACAAGTCGTGATTATTTTCCATCGGAAGTACCCGCATTGCCTGCGTTTGCATTACAAAAAGCGGTTTCTACAACCATTCGGGATTATAACAGCGATTACTGGACAGGCACTGTTTACACCACCAACCGACGTGTATGGGAACATGATGAAGAGTTCAAAGCTTATCTCGAAAAAATAAGAGCTATGGCCATTGATATGGAAACAGCCACTGTGTTTATGGTTGGCTTTGCCAATCACATCCCAACGGGTGCGTTGTTGCTGGTGAGCGATAGCCCTATGACGCCCGAAGGTGTAAAAACGGAAGAAAGTGATAAAAAAGTAACGACGCATTTTGTAGAGACCCATATCAAAATCGGGATCGATTCACTGAAACAACTTATCAACAACGGCAACACAGTTAAACATCTTCGTTTTGAAGAATGACGGCACCGCTGCTTGATATCAGTAACCTGGAAGTGACCTTCAAAACAGAAGATGGTGAACTCAACGCCGTTCGGGGTATTTCATTCAGCGTTGGGAAAGGAGAAACGGTTGCGGTGGTAGGCGAAAGTGGTTCAGGAAAGTCGGTTACCGCACTTTCAGTGTTGCAGTTGATTCCGCAACCGCCTGCATCGTATCCCAACGGAAGCATCCGTTTCACTCAAAAAGAAGGTTCTGTTATTGAACTGCTCAAAGCAACTGCTTCAAGCTTGCAGCAGATTCGTGGCAACGAAATTGCCATGATTTTCCAGGAACCCATGACTTCGCTCAATCCCGTTTTTACCTGCGGCATGCAGGTGATGGAAGCCATTCAACTTCATCAAAAAGTAAAGAAAGATGAAGCAGCAAGGAGAACCTTGCAGTTATTTGAAAAAGTGAAACTGCCCAATCCATCGGCTATGCTAAGCCGTTACCCGCACCAGTTGAGCGGTGGACAAAAACAACGGGTCATGATTGCGATGGCCATGAGCTGCAATCCATCCCTCTTAATTGCCGATGAGCCCACCACAGCACTGGATGTAACAGTACAAAAAACCATACTTGAACTCATTAAAGAACTGCAGCAGGAAACTGGCATGGGTGTATTGTTCATTACACATGATCTGGGCGTGGTGCATGATATTGCTGATAAAATTGTGGTGATGTACAAAGGACAAATTGTTGAGCAAGGCACTGTACATGAAATTTTCAACCAGCCACAACATCCATATACAAAAGCATTACTCGCCTGCCGACCTGCATTGCATCCAAAAGGAAAACGTTTGCCGGTGGTGAGTGATTTTCTGGAAGTAGAAAATGGAAACGCAAAAGTGGAAAACGAAAACCCAAAGCCCAATATCCAAATTCCAAATCCCAAATCCCAAACTCCCCTTCTTCAAGTTCAAAACCTCAACGTTTGGTTTCCTGAACAAAAGAAACTGTTTGGTAAAGCAACATCGTTCATTAAAGCCGTGAACGATGTAAGCTTTGATGTGTATGCCGGGGAAACAATTGGTCTGGTGGGAGAAAGTGGTTGTGGTAAAACAACATTGGGGCGTGCCTTGCTTCGCTTGGTTGATGCAACATCAGGAAGTATTTTGCTCAAGGGTGAAAATATTCTTGCTAAATCATCTGCCGCTTTCAAACAGCAGCGCAAAGATCTGCAGATCGTTTTCCAGGATCCTTATTCATCACTGAATCCACGCATCAGTATTGGCGATGCCATTGCGGAACCAATGCTGGTGCATCAACTTCAGCCCAATCAAAAAAAAGCAAAAGAAAAAGTAGTGGAGCTGCTGGAAAAAGTAAATCTTTCGGCCAATCATTTCAACCGGTATCCACATGAGTTCAGTGGCGGGCAACGCCAACGCATTGTAATTGCCAGGGCATTGGCCTTACACCCTTCCTTTATTGTGTGGGACGAATCTGTTTCGGCATTGGATGTAAGTGTGCAGGCGCAGGTACTCAACCTCCTCAACGATCTGAAAAAAGAATTCAACTTCACCTCTATCTTTATCTCGCATGACCTATCGGTGGTTCGTTATATCTGCGACCGTATCGTTGTAATGAACAAAGGAAAGATCGAAGAAAGCGGCCTGTCTGAAGAAGTGTAT
>CAYMSG010000045.1:0-2210 GCA_964392955.1 uncultured Chitinophagaceae bacterium
CGCTGACTGATTTCTTTGGCAGAAATAATTCACCCCAGAATACGGTAGTGCTTGCTTACCTGAGTCAATACACCATTGATACCGATCAATGTTCTGCTGATGAATGTGAGAACAAAGGTTTGGTGCATCATTCCGAATTAAAGTTTCTTGCTATCAGCAGGAGTGATTATGATTTGATCGATAATGATGATGACTGTTGTGGTGATGAATATTTCAATATGCCTGAAGTAAGTATCCCACGTGTGTTGCTGAATGAAAACGATACGATCTTCAGCTATCCGGACTTGCTGCGTACGTATGGCACAGCCATTACGAATGCAGGGAATAGTCTTGAAGAGGGTTTGAAAACGGCAGCAGTAACGGCCCGTGATCTGTTGCAATGTTATAAGCTGAATGGTGGATATAAAGAATTGTTTACGCAGGTTGAAATGAATGTTGTTACAAAAGTGCCGGCCATTGCAAAAAAGGCTGTGGCAGATAATGCACGTGGTATACAATACGTATACGATTTTTTGAAAGATGTGGCTGTTGCCTATGACGAATTCAAGGAAAGTGTTTTCGATCTTTGTCATGGTTGTTGTACTCCTGCTGATGCGTTTCCAAAGCATTTAGCATTAGGATTGGTACAGGGCGCTGATTTTGGTTCAAGCCGAAAATACAGGCAGTGTTTTATTGAATCACCTATTCTTAATAACAAGAATGAGGCAATGGAAGATGCCCTGCATCTTTTTGCAAGACTTGCAAAACTGATTGCATCCTTCAGTATCCCTGAAAGAGCAGCCATAAAAATCACACCCTCAGGTGGCATCAACGAACCACTTGGAAACAGGTCAATTCCCTATTATTATCAAGCGGAAAATGTTGTGCCACATTGGTCAGCCAAAGCCTGGCGGCGTAATAAGAGCAATACTATTTTATCCTATCATGCCCAGGAATATTCAAGTTTACCCCATGTAACAACTCCGCTGATGTTTGATATTGATCCTTATTCTTTCCTGAGAATTGAGGGGCATATCGGAAAAACATATGATGATGCGTACATCGCAATTGATAACATACGCAAACAATTTGATCTTCCTTTTGATATCGCAGGCGTGCAATTGCAAAAAGAAAGAATCAGGAAGCTGCCACCCAAGGCAATACGTCCAGGTATTCTTGATTTATTGTATGACAAGGAACGTCTGCACATGGATACCAAGCTGGATTATGTAAAGAAGTACAATGAATCGTTGTTGTTACATCTGCCGAGTGATGAAGAATTAAATCAGCCTGCTATCACAAAAGATTATGGTGATCCCAAGGCATTAAGAAATTTAGTGTTGAATAAGAAAAATGAATTAGATACACAGATCGCTACTACAAAAATGGCGTTGGCTAAACCGGCAAGAGAGGTTGTTGGTGCTGTAGCCTGGGACGATCTGCACATCAGCATGGCCAATGCGGGTGCAGAAGTTAATAAAAATTCAAAGCTGTTTACGGCAGCAGCGTTCCGTTCACCACTTGAGAACCTTGCAGTGTTGGAGCAGCCAAGAATACTGTTGTGGCTTGGTGATATTTTGCAAAAGCAAAAACAACAGGTGGAAGACGGGTATATTTTTAGCAAGTTTTTGCAGCAGAACCCTGCCATGATGCATAATGGAGGTGTTTGTAAGGGTGGTACGTTTATTCTGGTGTATGAAAAAGTTGGCGACACTGAAACAGTGGTTGCTGATTTTTATTTGCCCTATATCGCTAAAGATGAATTGGTAGAATCGAAAGTAGATACAACTACGATACCAATCAGACCTATAAAGGATATCAACTACACCATTTCGAAAGATATTATTAAACGTCCTCTTTTAAACGCTGAACTGTTTACGGTTAAAGACGAATTAGCAAGAGTAAAAGACCTTACGAACAATGCTGATATTGCTGTAAGCAAACGATTAAACGATTTCGACAGCAGAATAAACAAAGTGGGGCAGGATGTGCTTGTAAACCGGGAGAATATTGGAAAAGAGGTGGCTGTTGTTAAAGACAAGTATGAAACTTCTTTCTCTAAATTGATTTCATCTTACGATACAGTTGTTACAAAAAGTAGCATTAAAGTTGGAGCCGAAGGAGGTATCAGGGAAACAACCCGTGCCGATATTGAAGAGCTGATAACAGGAGTAAGAACAGAGTTCAATGGTAAAATACTGGAAGCAGAAAACCGGCTTAATGCAAAAGTC
>CAYMSG010000045.1:2220-13931 GCA_964392955.1 uncultured Chitinophagaceae bacterium
GTAACAAATGAACTAACTGCAACAAAAGCTCAAGTAACTAAAACCGGTAGCGATCTTGCTTTGCTCGATGGTAAGTTAAACACAGTCAGGACCGAATTGACATCAAAGATAGCAGCTGATGTGAAAGTGGTGAATGACCGTGTTACTACTGTTGAAAGCGGATTCAATACAAAACTGCTGCAAGCCACCGCTGCAAGCGATACAAAGTTAAACCAGGCTATTGCTGTTGTTAACCGGGATATGGCAACCAATACTCAGGCCGTTGATGGAAAATTAGCTACGCTCAAAAATGAAGTACTTGTACAGACCGACAGATCGGTAACAGAAAAGCTGAACCTGCAAAAAGCTGCTTTTGATCAAACCATTGGTACGGTCAACAGAGACATAACAACACTTAAAACACGGATACGATAATTGAAGTTTCTGAATCTTCGTTCATTCAATATCTAATTGCATGGGCACAATTGCAACACATAGCATCGGTAAGCTTTTCTTTCAGTTAAAAGGAATGGAAACAGGGAAGGTATTTGCTATGCGACAGCAGGTATCAGATTACCTGCAGCATGCATTTCCCCGTATGGCAGAAGAGGTGTTTGATGAATTTGCGTTGAATGATGAACTGTGGTTTATCCCCCGGATTTCATTGGAGTTGAAGTTGAGTGGCGAAGAGTTTGATTTAAAGAAAGAAGAATACCGTTTGCGTGAACAGCTTCGAGAACAGATTACAACGCAAATACAATTGCAACACAGGAAGGAACTGGTGAAGCATCCGCCAGAAAATGATCGAAAGAATATCTCCTTGTCAACTGACGAAAACCTGTTACTGCAGGCATGGGCTTATTATCTTAAGCATGGGCATATACCTTCTTATATCACCTTAACGCTATGGCAGCAACGTGTTATGTGGTGGAAAAAAACAGCCCTGCAAAAAACGAAGCGATTGAAAGAGTTTTTTATACTGCAATTAAATGATGAGCAAAGACTGCAACGTTTTCTGAAGTATTCTGTGCAAGACGAACAGCAGTGGATTTTTGATCAGCTGCATCCGCAATTGAATTCCATATTGCACGAAGGTAAACTGCAATTCAACAAATATGTTCCACTTTCTTACGTCGATAAAAAGACCTATTTGCTTTCTTTACTTGCAGATGACAGGTGTCAATTATTGATACATGAGGAGCCATTACCAACTGTAACCTGGGTGCTGCAACATCAGGATCAGCGCTGGCAAGAGATAAAACCCTTGCCTGCTGAGGCCAGTCGATCGTTTGGGCGAAAAAATAATCTGCTGCAAACAGAAAATGCAACTGCGATCATTATTTATAACGCAGGCATCGTGTTGTTACAGCCATTCATCTCCACATTATTTCATGAATTAAAGCTGTTAAGTGAAGACAGAAAACAATTGCTTGATAAAGAACGGGCCTGTGCACTGCTTTCTTTTTTGGCGGGTGATGAAGAGAAGTCGGAAGTATATTTTCCTTTGTACAAATTGATGTGTGGGTTACAGATAGATGAGTTGATTGATGCAAATGTGCAGTTGACAAAAGAACAACAGGAAGAGTGTTTTCATTTACTGCAACAGGTAATCGTGCATTGGTCTGCATTGAAGCAATCTTCAGTACAGTCGTTGCAGCAAACGTTTTTACAACGTACAGGCAAGTTGTCGCACAAAGGAGATAAGTGGTTATTGCAGGTGGAGCAACGTACAGAAGATGTGTTGCTGCAGTATTTACCCTGGTCTTATTCCATTATCCGTTACCCGTGGATGAAACAAGCCCTGTTTGTTGAATGGATATAGAAGAAAGAGATGGACGGCAATAGGTGTAAGGTAGAAGATATAAGAAAGTAACACGTAACCTTTAACCCTTAACTCATAACTAAAACTAAGAATATGAAATACCCAGGCAGAATCATTAAAGAAGGCGAAAGCAATGCATCCATTGTAAAAGCAATTCAGAAAAAACTGATCGAGCTGAACATTGGTGGACTTGAAGGAACAGGTACTTACGGCGTAAAAACAAAGAATGCTGTGAAGCTGTTCCAGGCAATACATATGGATCAGTTTGGAAATCCATTGGAGGTGGATGGACAGGTTGGCTCGTTAACATGGGCGGCTTTATTTGGAACCGATACAATTGTTGTTACCGATACTGCACCCAATGCATTGCTTGCAGAAGCTGTAAAAGCGGCTGTGAAACAATTGGGTGTTATGGAAGATCCTCCGGGTAGTAACAAAGGACCAATGGTTGATCAATACCTCGCAAGTGTTGGCTTACCTCCGGGTTTATTTTGGTGTGCAGCGTTTGTGTATTGGTGTTTCGATAAAGCATCAACAACCGTTGGCAAGAAAAACCCATTGGTGAAAACCGGGCATGTAATGACACATTGGAACAAAACCACTGGCAAAAAAATTAAAACAGATGAAGCTGTGAATAAACCATCGCTCATTAAACCCGGACATATTTTCATTATGAATACAGGCGGCGCTGCCGGTCATACAGGCATTGTCGAAAAAGTGGAAGGTGGATTTATTCATACGATTGAAGGCAACAGTAACAATGCAGGCAGCAGAAACGGGATTGGTGTATTTCGCCTGCAACGGAAAATCGCAAAGATCAACAGAGGATTTATTGAATATAAATGATGAGTGATGAGTAATGAATGATGAGTGTGTACCGTCTGACGCCCTCGTCTTACGGATTGGAATATCAAGAGTGGAAATGATGAGGAGACGATTGAACAACTTTTAAGTCTCGACTGCGCACGATTTAAAAGAGTTGCCCTTTGACTCCCGCTTGATGCGAGACAGGTTCGCTCAGGGTTACAACCAGAAACATCAAACTCTAAACCATAAACAAGCATTTTGTTTACATCGGCTGAAAAAACATCCAAGCCTGCAAGTACTGTAAAAGCAACAGCAGATAAAACCTCTTTCTTCAGGAAAGCAGGTGAGGAGAGTTTTTTCAATACCAAAGCAAACGGTTCTTTTTTCGGATCATCGGTGCAGGCAAAGTTGAACATCAGTCAACCGAATGATCCGCTGGAAAAAGAGGCCGATGAAACAGCGGATAAAGTAATGCGTATGCCGGATGCGGCTGCCCCATCAGTTACAACAGAAAAGAAAGAGGAAGAATTACAACGCAAAGAGGAGCCGGAACAGGAGGAAATGATTCAGCCAAAAATGATGGTGAATGCCAGCGGTAGTTTACTTATGCGTAGTGAAGAGGAAGGAGAGAAAGAAGAAACAGTGCAGCCCAAATTATACAGCACCGGGTTAATGCGAAAGGAAGCCGATGAGGAAGAAGAAGCAGTGCAGCGCAAAGAAGAAGAGCAGGAAGAAACCGTTCAGCGATTTGCAGATAGCAGCTGTTGCAGCAGTTCAGTGCTGCAACGCAAAGAACGTGGACCACCAACAGCCCACACATCATCGTTCACATCTCAATTACAGCAAAGCAAAGGACAAGGCGCTCCTTTGAACCATAGTGTATTGCACAATATGCAAAACAGGTTTGGTGCAGATTTCAGTTCGGTTCGTATTCATAACAACAACACATCGGCACAACTCAGCAACCAGATCAATGCGCAGGCATTTACACATGGCAATGATATTTATTTCAATCACGGAAAGTATAATCCCTATACTTCATCCGGTGGTACTTTGCTTGCCCATGAATTAACACATACCATTCAACAAGGCGCATCCACTCTTCACCGCAAGGCAAAAAGCCCTGCCATAACTTCTTTGTTACAAGCCAAGCCACAAACACAGGATCTTACTGCCGAACCACGTCCTGAATTGATCCGTGCAGTTCATCATGCAAAATCACAAATCGGAAAAGTAAATGCATCACAAACAACACCCGATGGGTTACGTGTTGGTGCTGATAACCTGGTTGATTATTTTAAAACAGCGATGGGTAATGAAGCGATACTGGAAGGTAATCAGCCCTACAGAACAGGAACAGTACATATTGATAATATCCGTTACAAACGGGAAGCAGAAGGTCAAGATCCATTAAATCCAACCGGTCCGCCGAAACTTCGTGATGCAATGCCAAGCTGGTGCGGCATTTTTACGTTCTGGGCTTTGAGCAAAGGCGGTATTCCAATGAAGAAATGGAAATTAGGACAAGCTGCTGTTGATCTTAAGTCGGCATATCCACCTGGCTATACACCACGATCGGGTGATATTGCTTATAAAGGTCCGCCGTATCATCACTACGCCATTGTTGAAAATGCGACAGGCGGAACAAAATCGGCCACTGTAAACACTGTTGATGGTAATACAGCAGGTGAAGATAATCTTGGTGCGCAGGTGCAGCAACGTTCGCAATCAATGAGCGTATGGAAAGCATTCTTTAATCCATTGTATGGTTTGGAAGAACAGCTGTCACAAAATCCTGCAGCTATTACACCCGAAGAGGTCAATCGTATTATGGCAGATGCAGGTGGTTCATCTGCTGTTGCAACAACTGTAACGCCATCTGCTCCTGCAGAAGTTGCCGAGTATATACCTGAAGGAACACAAACGACTGCTGCAGCAACTGCTGTTGCAAATGACGCATCCGTGCCTGCAGCACAATCTGCAACAGAAGAAGCACCTGTTGAAGAAGCTGTTGTTATACCAACATCACCCAAAACACCGGAAGAAGATGCAGCCTATCAACAGATCATGCAACAGGCCGGCAATGTAAAAACAAAACAAAAAGTACATGATTCAGCGCAAAGCAAAGCAGATGCAGCACAGCTTGCATCAAAAGTTCCGGAGCAATTAGATAAAGACAGCCAGGCACAGTTTCACCAGGTGGGTAAAATGGAGCAACAGGACAAACAAGCATTCAATGCTGAATCATTCAAACAAAAATTATCAGAACGTATTGAAAGTGCATTGCCGAAAGATGATAATGAAACAGTAGATCGTTACGAACATCCGCATAAAGGAACGGAGGCTATGAATGAGGCGAAAGGAGGAATGAAGAATGATGTGAAGGAAGAAAAGAAAAATGCCGGGAATGCTGTTGAAACAGCTTCAACAGAAACACCTTCACAAAAAGATGTGAAACCGAAAGTTTCTGCCGATATGCAACAGGAAGATGCAGGCAAGAAGCCATTTATTCCAAAAGCTGAAGCCGCAGCACCAAAACCAAAAACGGATGAAGAGATTTCGATGGAAAAGGAAGCACAGGATTTGGATGATGAAATGGCGAACAACGACGTAAGTGAAGAACAACTTACGAATGCAAATGAAGAAAGTTTTACGGGTGCAGTAACAAGTAAAAACGATGCACAAACAAAAGCAAGAAATACACCGAATGCATACAGGGCATTGGAGCAACCGCAGATAGCAAAAGCAGAAGCGCAGGCGAAAGCGACGGTTGCAGGAAAGATGGAAGAAATGCATGAGGGTCGCAAAGATGCATTTGCAAAAGTGGATGAAGGAAAGGATACCACTAAAACAAAAGATGAGGAGAAACGGATTGAGATTGCCAATAATCTGCAACGTATTTATAACGGTACAAAAGAAAAAGTAACAAAAATTCTCAATGATCTTGAAACAGCTGTTGTCAATGATTTTGATACGGCTGCCAATGCTGCTAACGCCGTATTTGAACGGAATGTACGCAGGCGTTTAAAAGATCATTACGGCTGGACAACAGTTGATGATACCGTTGGTGATTTCCTTCGTGGAAGTTTGTCGCCGGAGATTGGTAAAATATTCCGTGAAGAAAAGAAAACATTTATGGATGCGATGAATGTATCCATCAACTCTATTGCAACAAAAGTTGAAAAAGAACTCAATGCTGCCATTCAGGCGATTGATGATGGTAAGAAAGAAATTGATACCTATTGGAACAGTCTTACACCGGAAACGCAGAAAATAGGAGAAGATGCAAAGAAAGATATTAGCGACAAGTTTGGCGAGCTGGAACAGTCAGTGCACGATAAACATGATGAACTGGTGGAGAAACTCGGCGACCGTTATGTAAAGAACATTGAAAAACTACAGGAAACGTTTGATAAAATAAAAGCCGAGAACCAGGGATGGTTAAGTAAAGCACTCGATGCAATTGTGGGTGTGATCAAAACAATTCTTCGGTTGAAAGATATGCTGCTGGAAACACTGGCGAAAGTGGCGCATGTAGTGGGTAAGATCATTAAAGACCCGATCGGTTTCCTCAGTAATCTGATTGCAGCCGTGAAGATGGGGCTCGACAATTTTGTGAAGAACATCATGGATCACATGAAGAAGGGATTTATCGCCTGGCTGCTGGGTAATATGCCACCGGGATTGCAACTGCCCGATAAATGGGATCTGCCGGGTATCTTCCATTTTGTGATGCAGATCATTGGACTAACGTGGACGAATATTCGCCAGCGTGCTGTATTAAAATTGGGCGAACCTGTTGTGGCAGCATTGGAAGAAGTGTTTGATATCTTTCAGATTATCATCAAGGAAGGTTTGCCGGGACTGTGGCGATACATCAAGGAAAAAGTAGGTAACCTGCAGGTGATGGTGATGGATGCGATCCAGGATTTCTTAATTGAAAAAATTATTAAAGCAGGTATCACATGGGTAATCGGGTTGCTGAACCCTGCCGGTGCGTTTATTAAGGCATGTAAGTTGATTTATGATATCGTGATGTTCTTTGTTGAGCGTGGCCGGCAGATCATGAACTTAGTAAATGCAGTGATCGATTCCGTTGCATTAATTGTAGAAGGAAGTCTGGGCCAGGCAGCGAAAATGGTGGAAGATGCATTAGCCAAAATGATCCCGGTTACACTCGGTTTCCTTGCTGCATTGCTTGGGCTGAACGGCATTAGCGAAAAAGTACAGAAGATCATTAAAGCAGTGCAGGCACCTATCAACAAAGCTATTGATTGGGTATTGGATAAAGCAATTGCATTTGCCAAAAAACTTGGATTGGATAAAGCAGTAAAGAAGGTGAAAGGCGGTATTAATAAAGCGAAGGACTGGGCGAAGGAGAAGGTGAAGCAGGGAAAAGAGAAAGTAAAACAGGTTGGCGCAAAAATTATGGGATGGATTGGACTCAAGAAAAAAGTGAATGTTCGAAAAGGTGAAACGCATACACTTTACTTTAATAAAGGAAGTAAAAAAATGATGATGGCCTCAACTCCGGTTGTTTTTGGAGACTTCATTAATACTATTGTTATTCCTGTAAAAAAACAAAGTAAGTTGAACCCGGTAAAAGCAGGTATTGTTTCAATGCTACAGCAAGTTGATGGATTAATAGCTAACACTACCATGTCTGAAGATGATAAGCAGCAAAAGATTCAGGCAATTCTTGAAATAATAGGACCGGAAATAGCTGAGTTGATAAGAGAAACCTCCGGAGCCTTGTTAACATCAGAAGCTCCACGATACGGTGGTTTACATGGAGGATTTGGCACTTCCATGCGTGTTAGAATAGTAGATGGCAATCCTGCAACAACAGGTGGTCAGCCTTCTGTTGGCGGGGGAAATTGGGATGCTCTGCGTAAACGGAAAACAAGTATGGGAAGTAAGGATACTTTTTATATCAGGGCGCACTTGTTAAATGATAATCTGGGTGGGCCAGGAGATACATGGAGTAACTTATCTATTTTATCACAGCAAGCGAACAATAGGGATTGGTACGGTTCCGGATCGCATGAGACGGCAGTTGAAACGAGGTTGAAAGGGCCATTAAGTGAAAACGGGAAAGGCTTTATTTATATCGTTACAGCTAATTACAGCAGAAGTCAAAATACTGCTCTCATAAATATTGTAGACAGTCTGATTGCTTTCAAGAATTCCGCTTCGGGTGTTGCTCCTGTTGTACCGTCTGACTATTCTTACTTGAATGGGTATAGTGTTGCACAGTTAACTGATGTGAAGCAGATTCTCGAAGCAGAAAAATTTGTACCAACCACATTTGTTTGTACAATCAAGGAAATAGATCCATCAGTAGGCGAAGAGGTTGTTTCATCTGATCATAATATCAACCGAACGATTACAAATGATATTCAGAGCCCATATTACCTATAAATCAAAAACATGAAAAGAATACGTAATGGGAAAAGACAAGTTGCCACTAAAGTTGCAAAACCAACTTCTACACAGTTGGCAGTTAAAAATTCAGAAGATGTTGCCCCGTCAACAACATTTTTTAAAAGCACTAATGTATCAAGTTTATCAAATGATACAAATCATTTCTTCAGAGCCCGTCTCGGTTATGACTTCTCTCACGTAAAAATTCATACCGGCAAAGAAGCGGAAGCATCTGCAAACGATATTGACGCAAGAGCATATATTATTGATAATAATATTGTCTTCAATAGCAATGAATATAATCCCCATTCTTATGAAGGCAAGAGATTGCTGGCACATGAGTTAGTACATGTTATTCAACAAAAGCAACGTGCTGTGGCACAAAATTATATTCAGCCACAACGTTCAACGCCTGTTCCTGCAACTGCTGTGGTTGATCCTGATACTGAGATTGCAACTTTTTCTGTAAACAGCGTGAATGTAGTGGTGGAGCCTGATCAAACATTACGAAGAGGGACGACTGTTCGATTCCACGGAAGACGATATACTGTTAACAGAACAGGTGCGTTGACAGTCGCTTCTTTGCGTCCACGTGTAACCCCAACCTATACAGGTAGGGGAAGAAGCAGACGTATAACAGCTGTAACACTTTCATATACCTTGTACATCAAAACATTTTACGGTACAAGAGCCTCTTCATCTGATACGTCAGCTTATGGCAGAGGCACAACTGCTGCCGATATTGCTGCGGGAAATACAACACTTGGCTTTCATGAAGGCAGCCATGGGCAGGATTACCAGGATTATATTGCGCATAATCCTCTGCCGCAGTTTATACTGGAAGTACCTGCAACCCGCAGACAGTATAATGCAGCTATGCGTGCATTCAATAGTGAAGTAAACACATACTTTGCTGCTATGAGTACACACAGTGAAACGCATACCGATATGGTAGGCACACCTATGACTCCATAAATAAATTAGCTATCTTTAAATATGCTTTACACCTTACATAAAAACATCCACAACTCAACGCTTGATGCAGCTTTCGCTGATCTCAATCTTATTATTTCCCAACGGCTGCAAACACATTTTAATCAACAGCAGTTTCAGTTGCAGCAATGGATGAAAGATCGTTTCAATGGTGGGTTGTATAAAGAAGAGATTGGAAAACATCTTCCTCATGTAAGCAATACAGACGAGTGGATCATTTTGATGTTGGCATTGGTGCCACATGTGAGCCCTGATTTTTTTGAAAGCATCATACAGGAACAATTACCCGGCGGTGGCGATTTTTCGTTGTTTGGCGGAGTACGTGCAACCAATCATCGCAGCATGTTGCCAACAGGTGAAACGGTGCAATTCATTTTAGCAGGCACTGCTGTTGAAGATCGTTTGAACGTGCAGCGTTATTTTTCTGAAGATCATTTCTTTTTCCGTGAAAGTATTTTGTGGTTAGAGCCGGTAAAAGAAGGTGAGCCTGTTATGAGTGGCCGCATCATTCTTGCACAGGATGTGGTTGATAAAATTTTGTTGGGTAGAGAATCGGCCCCACGTTTTGGAGTCGACTTCCCTGCCAAACGCATCAGCACACAAATGAACTGGAATGACCTGGTGTTGCCCAACAAAACTGCACAACAGGTAACAGATATCATCACATGGTTAACACATCATCACAAAATAGCAGCAGATGAAAACCTGAAACGAAAAATCAAACCCGGTTACCGTGTGTTGTTTTACGGTCCATCGGGAACAGGTAAAACATTAACTGCCGGATTGATCGGGAAAGAATTTAGCAAAGAAGTCTATCGCATTGATTTGTCGCAGGTGGTTTCGAAATATATTGGTGAAACAGAAAAGAATTTAGAAACAGTATTCAAACGTGCAGAAAGTAAAGACTGGGTATTATTCTTTGATGAAGCTGATGCATTATTTGGGAAACGTACCAATGTGCAGTCATCGCATGACAAATATGCCAACCAGGAAATATCGTACCTGTTGCAACGTGTAGAAGATTATCCCGGTTTGATGATCCTTGCATCTAACTTTCGTCATAATCTTGACGATGCTTTTGTTCGTCGGTTTCATGCAGTTATTCATTTTCCCATTCCCAACTCCAATGAGCGTCTGGTGCTTTGGCAAAAATCATTGCCTGATAGTTTAACATTAGATAATACAGTTGATCTGCAGCAACTCGCTGCCAAGTACGAACTCACCGGTGCATCCATTCTCAATGCAGTTCAGTTTGCCGTGCTGCAATGCTATGCCCGTGGTTCGGAGGAGTTACAGCAAACAGATCTGCTGGATGGCATTCGAAAGGAGCTGATGAAAGAGGAAAAATCAGCGTAAATCTTCCCACTCATCATTTAAGTTTTTGTGCACACAATTTTTAAAGATATTTACAGCTCAAATTCAAGAGCATGTATAGAAAATTTTTAATGATTGTTGCCTTTGTGATAGGCGGATTTACGTTGCTGGCGCAGCCCAATCGCTGGCAGCAACGGGTGAAATATGAGATGGATATTGATGTGGATGTAACGACCAACCGTTACAGCGGTAAACAAAAACTGGAATACAGCAACAATTCTCCCGATACGCTGGATAAATTGTTTTACCATTTGTACTGGAATGCATTTCAGCCAAACAGTATGATGGATACCCGTAGCCGTGAGTTAGGAAAAACAAGAATTGGCAACCGGCCCGATTGGGATGCACGTGTGCGTGACCGTATCCTCAACCTCAAAGAAAATGAGATCGGCTATCAAAAAGTAAAATGGTTGAAGTTGAATGGGGTGTTGCAAAAAACAATTGAACACGAAACCATCCTGGAAGTGCAGTTAAGCAAACCCATTCTTCCCAAACAAAAAGTGATTCTTGAAATGGAGTGGGATGCACAAGTGCCTCTGCAGGTGCGCCGCAGTGGAAGAGATGCTGCCAATGGTGTAAAGTTTTCGATGGCACAATGGTATCCGAAATTATGTGAGTACGATAAAGATGGCTGGCATCCGAACCCCTACATTGCCCGTGAGTTTTACGGTGTGTGGGGCGATTTTAATGTAAATATCAGCATCGATAAAAATTACATTATCGGCGGTACCGGTTATTTAACCAATGCTAATCAAATTGGATATGGCTATGAAGCGAAGGGTGTAAAAGTAGTACGACCTGCCGGTGAAAAACTCACCTGGAAATTCACTGCACCCAATGTACACGATTTTGTGTGGGCAGCCGATGCTGAGTACAAACACATTGTCCGGCAGGTAAAAAATGGTCCCACCATTCATGTGTTGTACAACTATGTGCCCGGCAATCAAAAAAATGAAGACGACTGGAAACGTGTAGCCGATGCGGCTGAACTGGTATATCCGTTTATTGCCAAAACATTTGGTGCGTATCCTTACAAACAATATTCGTTTATCCAAGGTGGTGATGGCGGTATGGAATATCCCATGGCAACCTTGTTGAATGGTCCGGGATTAGGTACTGTGTTTCATGAATGGATGCACACCTGGTACCAGATGCTGATGGGTACCAACGAAAGTTTATATGCATGGATGGACGAGGGCTTTACTGATTATGCAACCGACCGTGTAGCCAATTATTATTTCACTGAAATGGCAAAGCGGAATGGCACAACGCACAACGATACCAAGCTTCCGCTATATCACGGTGATAATTA
>CAYMSG010000046.1:0-13764 GCA_964392955.1 uncultured Chitinophagaceae bacterium
ACAGCAAACCAATAATCAAAATATGCCGCCCGGTTTTAAACCATCGATGAGCAGAAGGGTTTTTGGTCCGGATATTTTTTCTACCAACTGGAACCATGTAGATCACATTGTTATTCCGGCCGATAGTTCAGTAACACGTCAACTGAATGGCATAGAAGAAGTGTACTATGTAATAAAAGGAAAGGGAACTGTTACGTTAAATAATCAAAACGCATCTGTAAAACAGGATGAATCGTTCTTTGGTTCGCTTGGCGAACAACCGATCATTGCCAACAACAGCAAAGAAGATCTTGAACTATTGGTGATTGGTATTGCTGCATCCAAACAGGATTATCTGACGATCAACAAACCATTGATCAAACCCAAAGCAATGGCTTTGCAAATGGAATTTGTTGTGCCGAAGGAAAATGCCGAAGCGTTTGAGAAAATGTACTACTCCATTTATGTTCCTGCGATGAAAGTTCAAACCGGTTATCTCGGATCAAAATTGCTTCGGTTGTTTCCGGAAAACAGATCAAAAGAAATTCAGGCCGAGCCTACTACTTACAATTACCAGATACAAATTTCATTTGATACAGAAGAGAACCGCAGAAAATGGGTGGCAAGTAAACAACACGATATTGCCTGGCCTGCAGCATCCGGTTTGGCCACACAATTCAAGTGGAAAGGTTACGATGTAATGGGCGATGATGAGCAACGATAAAGAATGTAAATGTTTTTTCGATCACCTGTCATATTAATCAGTATGCATTTGTGTGTTGCTGTGAGCAGCAGTAACGCACAGGACATGCAGCCAACTTCATCACTCGTTTATCCGAGTGTTGATGGCAAGCTGTTGTATGTTGCTGATAGCATCGGAAATGTAATACCTGATTTTTCCAATGCAGGTTACAAAGGCGGTGGTGTTCGTATTCCATATGTGGCAGCGAAAGTAACCGTGTGGCCGGTGCAAGGCGATAATTCAGAATTGATACAAGCTGCTATTGATCGTGTTGCTGCTATGCCGGTTGATGCAAGTGGTTTCAGAGGAGCGGTGTTGCTGAAGATGGGTATCTATCATCTTACAAAACCCATTTACATCCGTGCATCGGGCATTGTACTTCGTGGAGAAGGAATGAGTGACCTGGGTACAATCCTTATTGGCAAAACAAATGAACAAATGCAGGGGCCTGGTTTTCGTCAACCTGCACTCATCAATGTAACCGGTACTGCAGGAGCAGTAGAGGCTGGTGAACCAAAACAACTGATCACTGATCAGTATGTTCCGGTTGGTGCAAAAACTTTCAACGTTGGTTCAGCAAAAGGATTTAAAGTGGGCAACAAAATTCTTGTTCGCAGATATGGTAACGAAGAGTGGATCAAAGAACTTGGGCAGGATACATTTTCGGTTGGGCGATACCGTTGGAAACCTTTCACGATCACTTACGACCGGGTGATCATTGCCATCAATGGTAATACAATAACAATTGATGCGCCTGTATTTTGTGCCATTGAAACTAGGTGGGGCGGTGGAGATATTGTGAAGTACACTGATACCGGTCGTATTGAACAGATTGGTATTGAAAATCTGAGAGCCATTTCTGAATACAATCCTTCAGTAAGAAGAAAAGATTATGGGAATATGGACCGTGGATCATATGACGGGCCCGGTTCGAAATATGAAAGTGACGAATACTACGCAGACGAAAATCACTATTTCAATTTTATCAATTTCAGCAATACAAAAAATGCATGGGTGCGAAATATCAGTGCCTTGCATTTCGGCAGCAGCGTTGTACTTACAACAGCAGGTACCAAATGGATCACCGTGCAGGATTGTGAATCAAGAGAACCTGTTTCCATGCGTGCAGGTGCAAGAAGGTTTACTTATCAACTGAATGGGCAGTTGAGTTTGGTCCAGCGATGTTATTCGCAAAAAGGGCGTCACTCGTTTGTAATGCAATCATCTTCCTCCAGTGGAAATGTATTTCTCAATTGCGAAGCAACACAACCCTACTCTTCCAGTGAGCCTCATGCAAATTGGGTAAATGGTGCATTGTATGATAATGTAAAAGCTCCGCTTACTGCAAGGTTCTGGAAAGATATCAGCATTGGCTGGGCGGGAGCAAATATTGTATTCTGGAATTGCGAAGGCGATTTTTTGATTCAACAACCACCAACTGCCCAGAATTATTCCATTGGTCACAAAGGTCTTGCATCGGTGATTTTTAACAGGGCACTGCAGGATCTTTCCAAACCCAATGGTTATGTGGAATGGATGGATCAGCATGTAGCACCACGAAGTCTTTACTTAACACAACTGAAAGAACGATTGGGCGCAACTGCTGTAAAAAATATCGGGAAAGATGAAGAAAGTATTGATTAGAAAAAGAAACAGATAAATACTTAAAAAAATAAACGAACGAATCATGCTGTTACAGACATTCAAATCGATTTTACATATAAGCGCATTGCTGCTTTTTTCCGTTGCTCTTTCAAACTGCAACACTGTACCCGAAGCAGCCTGGGAAAAAACAAACAATGAACTCATCAAACAGCATCAACTCAAGAAACGTACAATAGCAGGCTTGCCTGCTTCAATTGTAGAATCGAATATTGAACCTGCGAAAGTAGCGAGTCTCGATCAGTTAGATAGTACTGTGCTGCATGCAGGCGTATCTTCAAAAATTTTCTGGGGAGCAGGAAACATGGTGAGTGTGTTACAACTTCAACCGAATGCGATCATACCTGAAGAAGTATTAACTGCCGACCGGTTTTTATTTCTGTTGGAAGGAACTGTTGAACATACTGTTAACGGTACCACACTTTCGATGCTGTCACAAAAACGTGAAAGCCCGGATGGAACGCATAGCGGCACACCAAGAACAGATTTTGTTTATTCAGAAAAAGGAACAACATCTACGATTAAAGCCGGTGCATCAGGAGCAAAGCTGCTGGAAGTGTACAGTCCGTTGCGTGCCGACTATCTGCAAAAAGCAGGTGTAGCAAATGCACCAACAGAAATTCCTGATATTAAGAATGTGATGCAACCAAATATCACAGCAAACAAACTATATGATCTGTATAACCTGCAACTCACCACACTTACACCCGATGCACATTCACGGATTTTATCGGGAAGAAATATGCAGTTGAGTTTTATCTCGATGGACCCGGGTTCTGTTTTTCCGCATCATATACACCCGGAAGAGCAATTGATGTTTGTGTTGCGGGGTGATTGCCGTGAAATTTTATTGGATGGTGAGCAGGAAATGAAAACAAACAACATGGTACGTATTCCCGGTAACATGGTGCATGGTGCGACTATTGGCGAGTTGGGTTGTGATGCATTGGATATCTTCTGGCCTGCCAGAGAAGATTATCTTGAAAAAGAAAAAGCAAGGCTGGCAGCTTATCATGAAATTATTCCTGCAGATGCAAAGCCTGAGTTGCTGGTTGATGGTAAAAAGACAAAGCCTGAATTATTTTTTACAGAAGGGCCGAAATGGATGAATGGAAAAATTTATCTCTCCAACATGTTCTTTGACCAAAACTGGGGTGCGAATCCAAAGAAAAGTTCAATAGTTGAACTCGATCCTAACGGAACATACCGGAATATTTCGGAAGGAAAAATGCAAACAAACGGATTGTATCCTTACAAAAACGGTAACCTCATTGTTTGTGATATGATGGGCCATCGTGTTGTGGAAATGACCACAAATGGCGAAGTGGTAAAAGTATTGGCAGATAAATATGAAGGCAAATCAATTGACGGACCCAATGATGTGATCACTGATGCAAAAGGCGGGTTTTATTTTACCGATCCGCAGTTTACCATGGAGCCAACAAAATTTCAACCGGGCCGTGCAGTGTATTATGTTTCTGCTGAAGGAAAAATAACAAGGCTTGTGCAGCCAAATGAATTTGCAATGCCAAATGGAATACTGTTATCACCCGATGGCAAAACACTTTACATCAACAACTGCTACGATAATGAATCGTGGTATCCTGTTAACAGCGAAAAGGATAATCATATCTGGGCCTATGATGTTAATGCCGATGGCAGCATCAGTAACGGAAGGAAATTTGCCACGTTATTCCTCACTGAAAATGTATTGGATCGAAAAGGAAAATCATCCAGTGCCGATGGTATGGCTATTGATACAGATGGAAATATTTACGTGGCCACTTACTATGGTGTACAGATATTTAATGCAAAAGGAACGTTCGTTGGTATGATCAATCTTCCTTCGTTCCCTGTAAGTCTTTGTTTTGGAGATACCGATCTGAAAACGTTGTACATTGTCAGCTATAGTAAAGTATACAAGATCAAAACAAACAAAAAAGGATTCATTCAGTATTTATAAGATGCAGTTCAACTAACAAGAAAACATATCATGAAGATCAAAAACATTTTGCTTACCGCATTCATCTTTGTTTCAACCTGTACAACAGTTGTTGCACAGGATCCCAACTTTTATATTTTCCTCAGCTTCGGTCAATCGAACATGGAAGGCTATGCAAGAATTGAAGCACAGGATACAGTGAATGTTGATCCACGTTTTAAAGTTTTGGAAGCAGTTGATTGTCCGGCCATCGGCAGAGAAAAAGGAAAATGGTACACGGCTGTTCCTCCTTTGTGCCGTTGCAGAACCGGTTTAACACCTGTTGATTATTTCGGAAGAACCTTGTTAGCGAATCTGCCTGCCAATGTAAAAATCGGTGTGATCAATGTTTCAGTTGGTGGTTGTAAAATTGAATTGTTTGATAAAAACAATTACCAAACTTATACGGCAACAGCACCAAACTGGATGATGGGTATGTTAAAAGAGTACGATGGTAATCCTTATGGCCGTTTGGTTGAAATGGCAAAGCTTGCACAAAAAGAAGGTGTCATCAAAGGAATACTGCTCCACCAGGGCGAATCAAATACAGGTGATACAACATGGCCGCAGAAAGTAAGTGTGGTGTATAAAAATCTGCTCAGCGATCTTCAGCTCACTGCACAAAATGTTCCGTTGCTGGCAGGTGAAGTGGTGCATGCAGAACAGGGTGGTGTATGTGCCGGCATGAATACCATCATCAATCAGTTGCCCGGTTTAATTCCAACAGCACATGTGATTTCTTCGAAAGGATGCGCTGACTCTCCGGACAATCTTCATTTCAATGCAGAAGGATACAGAGAGTTTGGAAAACGGTATGCAGAAAAAATGCTGGCACTCTTAGGTTATAAAATGAAGTAAGAATAGTAAATAGAAATGATTATGAGTTTAGTTGGAAGTACAATACAGAAGAAGTTGTTGAAGGTTTGCATTGGCGGTATGTGTTTGTTGCAAACAATACATGCACAGGATAAATTATATCCCAATGCATTTGCTTTACAGGATGTTCAATTGTTGAAGGGCCCGTTTCAACATGCACGTGATCTCAACATTCAAACATTGTTACAATACGATACGGATCGTTTACTGGCCGGTTACAGAAAAGAAGCGGGTCTGCCCGCCAAAGCAACCATCTTCGCCAATTGGGAAGGATTGGATGGTCATGTAGGCGGACATTATTTGTCAGCGTTGGCAATGAACTATGCAGCCACAGGTAATGCTGAATGTAAACGCCGCATGGAATATATGATTGCTGAACTGAAACAATGCATGGAAGCGAATGCTGCGTTGTACCCGTCGTGGGCAGTCGGTTATGTAGGTGCAGTGCCCAATGGAAAAGATCTCTGGCCAAAGATCAAAGAGGGTGATGTAAGTGCTATCTGGAAATATTGGGTACCCTGGTACAACGTACACAAAATGTATGCAGGTTTAAAAGATGCATGGATGTATGCAGGAAATGATGATGCAAAAAAAATGTTCCTGCAGTTTTGTGATTGGGCCATTGACCTTACAAAAGCATTGAGCGATGCAAAGATAGAAGAGATGCTGGGCCAGGAACATGGTGGCATGAATGAAGTGTTTGCTGATGCATATCAAATAACAGGAAATCAGAAATATCTTGTTGCAGCCAAACGCTTTTCTCACAGGCAAATTCTTGAACCATTATCGGTAAACAAAGATCAGCTGGATAATAAACATGCCAACACACAGGTACCGAAAGCCATCGGCTTTCAACGCATTGGGGAACTGGCAAATGATCAAACTTATTTGAATGCCGGAAGTTTTTTCTGGGAAACAGTTACCAAAAACCGGACACTGGCATTTGGTGGAAACAGCAGACGTGAATTTTTTCCAAGCGTAGCTGCATCGCATGAGTTTGTAAATGAAGTGGAAGGGCCAGAGTCGTGTAACTCGTACAACATGCTCAAGCTTACACAAAATCTTTTTCGTCTGCAACCATCAGCAAAATATATTGACTATTACGAACGAACCTTGTACAATCATATTCTCTCTACGCAACATCCGGAACATGGAGGCTATGTCTATTTCACACCTGCACGTCCCCGTCATTACAGAGTGTATTCTACACCCAATGAAGCGATGTGGTGTTGCGTGGGAAGTGGTATGGAAAATCATGGCAAATACAATGAGTTTATTTACACGCATCAAAATGATTCCTTGTTTTTAAATCTCTTTATTGCATCGGAACTTAATTGGAGAAAGAAAGGCATCAGGCTGAAACAGGAAACAAATTTTCCGTACGAAGAACAAACAAAGCTTACTGTTACAGAAGGTGCATCTTCTTTTTCATTGCTTATCCGTTATCCATCTTGGGTGAAACAAAAACAAGTGCAGGTACTGGTAAATGGCATGCCGATACAATACCAGGTGAATAATGATTCTTATATCAGCCTTCGCCGCAACTGGAAGAAAGGAGATGTGGTACTGGTGAAACTGCCAATGCAGACAAGAATTGAATCAATGCCGAATGTACCGGAATATATTGCATTTCTGCATGGCCCGGTGTTGCTTGCTGCAAAAACAGGTTCGGAAGATTTGAAAGGACTTACTGCCGATAACAGCCGCTGGGGTCATATTGCCCATGGAAAAAAATTACCCATCGATCAGGCACCTGTTATTGTGAGCAACGATCAATCTGCTGTTGTTGCAGCGTTAAAACCGGTGAAAGGGAAGCCATTGCATTTTACATTATCAGGTATTGAAATCAAGAATAACAGCCGTTTAGAGTTACAACCTTTTTACCAATTGCATGATGCACGGTATATGATGTACTGGATGAGGTTATCGAATAAACAATATGCATCGTATATCGATTCAATTGCCAAACTGGAGGAGGCGAAACTGGCTTTGCAAAAACGCACCGTTGATTTTGTTGCACCGGGTGAACAGCAACCTGAGGCGGATCATTTTATACAAAAGCAAAATTCAAACACGGGAAACTATAAAGATGAGTTTTGGCGTGATGCACGCAATGGCGGTTACTTCAGCTATCAGTTAGCAACCAATGCTGAAACAAATCTCAACTTGGTTGTACGGTACTGGGGTGCAGAAAAAGGTAACCGGACCTTTGACATTTTGATTGATGATGAAAAACTGGTTACAGAAACAATCAGTGGCAAGTGGGAACAACAGAAATTCATGGAAGTTGAATACAGTATACCGGCATCGATGTTGAATAACAAAACATCTGTACGTGTGAAATTTCAATCTTCGCAAGGAACTACAGCAGGATCTGTTTATTATGTGCGTCTGGTAAAAAAATGAAAAATGAAAAATGAAAATCAGTATAAGTAGTCAAATAGTACGTAACAGCGCCATGTTGGTTGCTTTTCTTTTAGTTTGCACACACAACTTTGCGCAACAAAAAAATATACGTATTCCGAACAGTAAAAAAATCAGCAACGATCTGTTCGGTTTGTTTTTTGAAGATATCAACTATGCGGCTGATGGCGGACTGTATGCAGAGCTTGTACAAAACCGTTCGTTTGAATACAGTCCAACTGATAATAAGCAGTGGCAGGCACTTTCATTTTGGGACTATATCACGCCCGGTTTTTCGTATGGCGCATTGCAGGTAGAAACCAATGCACCGGTTCATCCAAACAATCCGCATTACGCAGTGCTTACCTGCGAACATGTTGGATCTGTACTACCACAGAACGGCGCATCGCAACAGCAACCATTACCTGCTTCGATTACCACAGGACGTCCTGGTGTTGGGATTAAAAACCCCGGCTTTGGAAATATTATTACTAAAAAGGGAGAGCGTTTTCATGTTGCTTTATTTGCAAAACAACTTTCTGTACAGCCGGTTGATGTGTATGTGATTTTGCAGGATCCAAAGGGAAACGTGTTGGCAGAACATAAACTGAGCATTGATAAAAAAGAATGGACAAAATATACAACTACACTTACTGCAATGGCCGGGCACGACAGTACACAGGTAGTAGTGTTAGCAACAAGTAAAGGCAAACTTGCATTGGATGTTATTTCAGTTTTTCCTGAACATACATTTAAGAATCGTTCCAATGGTTTGCGTGCTGATCTGGCACAACTGCTTGCTGACATGAAACCATCGTTCATTCGTTTTCCAGGTGGTTGTTTGGTACATGGCGATGGATTGGGAAATATGTATCGCTGGCAAAATACTATTGGCCCGGTTGAACAACGTACCGAACAAAAAAATATCTGGGGCTATCATCAAACTCTTGGTCTTGGTTATTATGAGTATTTCCAGTTTTGTGAAGATATCGGTGCCAAGCCTTTACCTGTTTTACCGGCAGCAGTGAGTTGTCAGAATTCGGGTGGCACCTGGCGTATTGGCGGTACGGGGCAGCGTGCATTACCAATGGAAGAAATGCAGGAGTATATCCAGGAAGTATTGGATTTAATTGAATGGGCAAACGGACCTGTAACCTCAACATGGGGAGCAAAGCGTGCAGCAGCAGGTCATCCGGCTCCCTTCAATCTTCAATATATTGGTATTGGAAATGAAGACAAGATCACACCCGAATTCGAACAGCGTTTTAAAATGATTTATGCTGCGGTAAAAGCAAAGTATCCAAACATTATTCTGGTAGGTACCAGCGGACCTTTTCATTCGGGCGAAGACTTCGACAAAGGATGGACGGTTGCCAATCAATTGAATGTAGATGTCATTGATGAGCATTATTATGTGCAGCCCGAATGGCTCATCAGCAATCAATACCGTTATGATACATACAACCGCAAAGCCAGCAAAGTATATCTCGGAGAATATGCATCATGGGGCAATAAATTATACAATGCTATTGCCGAAGCATTGTATATGACAGGGCTTGAACGCAATGGCGATGTTGTAAGCATGGCATCCTATGCACCTTTACTGGCAAAAGATAATTTTACGCAGTGGAAAACGGATATGATCTTCTTTACTAACAGCAGCTATTATCTTACGCCCAACTATCATGTGCAAAAACTCTTCTCAGCAAATGCAGGTGATTACTATGTTGATAAAGTGATTGCAACGAATAAAGCTGATTCATTACTTGCCGGCTCCTGTGTGTACGACAGTAAAACAGGTGATCTTATTCTCAAACTGGTAAATGCTGGAACAGCAGCACAGCCGTTTCAGATCAATCTTGCTTCTTTTCAGAAATTAATTCCTGCTGCAACGGTTACGCAGCTAAGTGGAATTGGAACGGCGGAAAATTCATTTGTCAACAGCACTTTAATTGCACCTGTAACATCAACCTTCAACATCAGTAAAAAATTTAATTACCAAACACCGGCCATGTCACTCACCGTGATCCGGATCAAAACAAAATAAAAGCGAACATGAAAAAAATTATTTCTTCATCCATTCTATTCCTTGTAAGTGTTGTGTCGTTTGCACAAAACCCCATCATCAAACACATCTTCACTGCCGATCCTTCACCAATTGTGTACAGAGATACGTTGTTTTTATACACAGGGCATGATACAGCTTCTGTAACAGCTACCAATTATAAAATGCCCGACTGGCGTGTGTTTTCTACAACTGATATGAAGAACTGGAAAGATCATGGAACCTTGCTATCACCACATACTTTTTCATGGGCAACAGGAGATGCGTATGCAGCACAGTGTATTGAACGCAATGGAAAATTTTACTGGTTTGTTTCCACGTTTCATAAAAAAGACAGTGTAAGTAATGGTGGTGCGGCCATTGGTGTAGCAGTATCCGATAGACCAACCGGTCCATTTAAAGATGCCATCGGCAAAGCATTGATCACGAATGAAATGACCAAAGACAAACCTCATGCGTGGGATGATATTGACCCCACTGTTATGATCGATGATGATGGACAAGCCTATATGTACTGGGGTAACGGAAGTTGCAAATGGGTAAAGCTGAAAGAAAATATGATTGAGCTGGATGGTCCCATCAATGTAGTGAGCATAAAAAATTTCATTGAAGGCCCCTGGATTTACAAACGCAACGGCTGGTACTATCTTGTGTATGCAAGTGCAGGTACGAAACCCGAAATGATTGAATACTGCATGGCCAAGAGTCCAACGGGTCCCTGGGAATACAAAGGCATTATCCAGGAAAATGTGCCCAACAGTTTTACCACACATCCCGGTATTATTGATTACAAAGGCAAGTCGTATTTCTTTTATCACAACGGGATGTTGCCAACCGGTGGCAGTTACCGACGCTCCATTTGTGTAGATTATATGTATTACAACGAAGACGGAACGATTCAAAAAATTATTCAAACAACAGAAGGTGTACAACCGGTTAAATAAGTAAAACAAGAGAGCCTTTCAAACCCCGCTACGAAAATGTGTAAGAAAAATTTATTTGCTATCGGATTAATTCTTTGTGTGAGTTTCACTGCAACTGCACAAATCAAACAGGCAATCAACCCCGTTATTCATGCTGATGTGCCTGATCTGTCAATGATACGTGTTGGTAAGAATTACTACATGAGCAGCACCACCATGCACATGAGCCCGGGCGTGCCCATTATGAAATCAACTGATCTCATTAACTGGAAACTCATTGGCTATGCTTATGATACATTGGTGAACAATGATGAAATGAATCTTGTAAACGGAAAGTCTACTTATGGTCGTGGTTCATGGGCCAGCAGCATCCGTTATCACAAAGGCACATACTATGTTTCAACATTTGCAGCAACAAGCGGCAAAACACATATCTACAGCACTAAGAATATTGAGAAAGGTCCGTGGAAAGAAATTACGTTCCGTCCCGATCTGCATGATCATTCCCTGTACTTCGATGATGATGGTAAAGTGTACATGATCTATGGCAACAGGAAGTTAACACTGGTTGAATTAAAAGATGATCTGACGGGTTTAAAAGAAAACGGCATCAAACAAGTGATCATTGAAGATGCCACACAACCAAGTCAAACTGTTGCACAAAGTAGTTTGGGTGAAGGATCGCAACTCTTCAAAGCAAATGGTATGTACTATTTGTTCAACATTACATGGCCGAGAGGTGGTATGCGTACTGTCGTTATTCATCGTGCAAAAAAACTTACCGGTCCGTGGGAAGGCAGAGTTGCATTACAGGATCTCGGCGTTGCACAAGGCGGATTAATTGATATGCCCGATGGCAGATGGTTTTCATACCTCTTTCGTGATTACGGAGCAGTAGGTCGTATTCCCTATCTCGTTCCTGTGAAATGGGAAGAAGGCTGGCCGGTGCTGGGCGAAAACGGAAAAGTGCCATTAACACTCAACTTGCCTGCAAGTAAAGGATTGATTCCAGGTATTGTCGTTTCTGATGAATTCAATCGAAAAAAACGAGATGCAGCTTTACCGCTTGCCTGGCAATGGAATCATAATCCGGACAATCGTTTTTGGTCGGTTACTGCACGCAAAGGTTTTTTACGATTAACAACCGGCAGAGTTGACACAAGTTTTCTTTCAGCACGAAATTCGTTGACACAACGCACTATTGGTCCTGTTTGTACAGGCATTACTTCATTGGATGTATCCAACATGAAAGATGGTGATGTTGCAGGCTTTGCTTTATTGCAGAAAAATTATGGATTGGTTGCAGTACGTGTAACAGGTAGCAGCAAAGAGCTTGTGATGATCAACGCAAGTTCCGGTAATCCTGAAGAAGCACAACGCATTCCCTTCACACAGTCAATGGTTTATTTTAAAGCAGAATGCAATTTCACCGACCGAAAAGATGTAGCTGATTTCTTTTATAGTGTTGATGGAACCAACTGGATACCGTTTGGTACACAATTAAAAATGCGATATACCCTCCCGCATTTTATGGGTTATCGTTTTACGTTGTTCAATTATGCAACAAAAGAAGCGGGTGGATTTGTTGACTTTGATTATTTCAGGATCAGCGATACCATCAGCAAAAAATAAAAGACAAACAACATGTACAGGAAGCAAATCTATCTTCTCTTCATTTCAGCTTTTCTCAGCGTTCGTTGTATTGCACAAAATAAAGGCAACTGGAATGGAAAACAGGCAGCGGTTGTCATTACATATGATGATGCCATTGACGAACATTTAGACAATGCCATTCCTGTACTGGATTCATTGAAGCTAAAAGCATCCTTTTATGTTACTGCTTATGCTGAATCAACCAAACGACGATTGGCAGAATGGAAAGCACTTGCATCAAACGGACATGAGTTGGGCAATCATACATTGTATCATCCCTGTATTGGTGGTGTTGGACGTGAATGGGTAAAACCGGATTATGATCTTGCAAATTACACAGTGCAACGATTGGTAGATGAAGTACGCATGACGAATACGTTTCTCCAATCACTCGATGGAAAAACAAAACGGACTTTTGCCTTTACCTGCGGTGATACCAAGGCAGGCGGTATTGATTTCAGCAAAGACATTCAACAGGATTTTGTTGCCATGCGCAGTGTGCGGAATGAAATGCACAAACTCAACGAAGTGAATCTGGCTGATCTGGATTGTTACATGGTGAACAATCATACAGCTGAAGAAATGATTCAATGGGTAAAGAAAGCCAAGGAAACAAATTCATTGCTGGTGATTTTATTTCATGGTGTTGGTGGCGGCAACGGTTTAAATGTATCCATTGAAGAACACCGGAAATTTTTACGCTACCTCAAACAACAGGAGAAAGAGATCTGGATCGCTACGATGATCGATGTGGCAGAATATGTAAAACAAAAACAATCGAAATAACAAATAACTATGCGCATACATTCATTCCTTCTTACGGTTGCAACCATGTTGCTTAGCAGGGCAGCAGTACAGGCACAGAATCCTTTTATCAGAGATCAGTTTACAGCCGATCCTACTGCAAGAGTATTTGGTAACAAAGTATATGTTTTTCCATCGCATGATATTCTGGCAACAGAAGGTAAAGGCCGTGTTGGCTGGTTTTGCATGGAAGATTATCATGTGTTCTCTTCTGAAAATCTCACCGACTGGACCGATCATGGTGTGATTGTAACACAGAATAAAGTACCGTGGGTGCGTCCGGACAGTTACAGCATGTGGGCACCCGATTGTATCGAACGCAATGGTAAATATTATTTCTATTTTCCGACAGCGGCCAAAGATACGGTTGCCTATGGAAGAGGCTTTACGATTGGTGTTGCAGTAGCCGACAAACCCGAAGGCCCGTATATTCCTGAAGCAACACCTATAAAAGGAGTGCGTGGTATTGATCCGAATGTGTTTATTGATAAAGACGGACAAGCATATCTCTATTGGTCGGCGGGAAATATTTATGGAGCGAAGCTGAAAGCAAATATGCTGGAGTTGGATTCGGAAGTTTTCACACTCGGCGAGTTGCCAACAAAAGGATTAAAAGAAGGTCCGTTTGTATTTGAACGCAATGGAATTTATTACATGACCTACCCGCATGTTGAAA